>NZ_JBFUES010000271.1:0-7910 GCF_056403875.1 Bradyrhizobium sp. P2_E8 | reverse complement strand
CTCGGCGATCCCATGGAGGATCTCGGCTGGGTCTGCGTCAATTCCTGGCGCTTTGGCGAGATCGACAAGCCGGTCGGCGGCTTTGGGTCGCGCGAGGAGCTGTTCGCAGGCTATGAGGCGGCGGGCCGAAAAGTCGATCCGGCGCGCGTGAAATTCTGGGAAGTGATGGGCACGCTGCGCTGGGGCATCATGTGCGGCGGCATGATGCAGCGGTTTCGCGAGGGCCCGGACCATTCCATGGAGCGCGCCATGATCGGGCGCCGCGCCTCCGAGACCGAAATCGATCTGTTGCGGCTCTTGGCGCCGCGCGGGAGCTGACGCATGCAGGACGAACCGACCCCGGTCGAGCTGACCAAGTCAGTCGCCGATTTCCTTCGCAGCGACATCACGCCGCTGATCTCCGGCCATCAGGCCTTCAAGCTGCGCGTCGCCATCAACATCCTCGACCTCGTCACGCGGCAACTGACGCAGGAGCAGGGGAGCGATGCGGAAGAGGTGGAGCGGCTGCGTGCACTGCTTGGCATTGACGGCTCGGTGACGGACCTCAACCGAACGCTCGCCGATCGCATCGCCAGGGGCGAGCTCAACCTCGCAACGCCGGGCCTCGCCGAGCATCTGTGGGCGACCACGATGGACAAGCTCGCGGTAGACCAGCCGAATTATGCGTCCTACAAGCGCGAGCTGTCGCGAGACGGGTAGGCAGTGCTACATCCGCGGTCATTGCGAGGAGCCCTTGCGACGAAGCAATCCAGAGTATTCCTGCGGAAAGATTCTGGATTGCTTCGCTTCGCTCGCAATGACGGCGTTGAGGCATCCGCGCGCCACACTCTCCTCGTCATTCCGGGGCGTCGCGGAGCGACGAGCCCGGAATCCGTTCATCCGCAATCTCTGCCGCTCGATGGATTCCAGGCTCGCGCCAAGTGGCGCGCCCCGGAATGACGCCGGCGAGAAGGCCCTTACTTCCCCACCCATTTCGGCGGACGCTTCTCCGAAAACGCCTTCGGGCCCTCGATGTAGTCCTGCGAGGCCACCATTGCCTTCACCGCCGGATATTCCCGCTGCTCCTCGATCGCCTGCTCCAGCGAGACGGCGAGGCCCTTCTGGATGGTCTGCTTCGAGGCCCGGATCGACATCGGCGAGTTCTTGGTGATCATCTCCGCCCAGCGTAGCGCGGCCGTCAGTGCCTCGCCCTGCGGCACCACCTCATTGACGAAGCCGAGCTCGAGCCCTTCCTTGGCGCTGACATGGCGCGCGGTGAGGATCATGCCCATGGCGCGCTTCAGCCCGATCTGCCGCGGCAGCCGGTGCAGGCCGCCGGCGAGCGCGGCGAGCCCAACRCGTGGCTCGGGCAGGGCGAAGGTCGCATTCTCCGAGGCTATGATAAGGTCGCAGGCGAGCGCGATCTCGAAGCCGCCGCCCATCGCGACACCATTCACCGCGGCAATGATCGGCTTGTCGCAGTCGAATCGCGCAGTGAGGCCGGCAAACCCGCCCTTGTCCCAGCCGCGTTTTCCGCCGGCCGCCTGCCACTTCAGGTCGTTGCCGGCGCAGAACGCCTTGTCGCCGGCGCCGGTGACGATCGCGACCCATTGCTCGGCATCCGCCGAGAAATCGTCAAACACCTTCTGGAGCTCGAAATGCGCGTCGGTGTGCAGCGCATTGTAGACCTCGGGCCGCGACAGCGTGACGATCGTGATCGGTCCCTTGCGTTCTACCTCGGAAAATTTCAGCTCCATCGCTCGCTCCCGCATTTTCTTCTGAAGGAATATTGCCGGCATACTAGCGCGCGCAAGCGCTGGAGCACCATCGAATTGCGCGGGCGCGCCTTGCGTGGCCGGCACGTCTCGGCTTGCTTGACACGCGCGTGCTCTTCTCACCTTAATCGTACGAAGCAAAGCGCGGTTAGCGCCTTAACGCAAAACGAAAAAATCATCCGGGAGAGAACCGTGGATTTCTCATTGCCAACAGATCTCGTCGCCTATCTCGGAGAGCTCGACCGTTTCATCGAACGCGAGATCAAGCCGCTCGAACAAGCCGACGACAACATCCGCTTCTTCGATCATCGCCGCGAATGGGCGCGCACCGATTTCGAGAATGGTGGCCTGCCGCGCCACGAGTGGGAGGCGCTGCTGCGCAAGGCCAAGGATCTCGCGGACGCCGCCGGTCACCTGCGCTTTCCAGTACCGAAGCAGTATGGCGGCAAGGACGGCTCCAACCTCTGGATGGCGGTGATCCGTGAGCATTTTGCCGCCAAGGGCCTCGGGCTGCACAACGACCTTCAGAACGAGCATTCCATCGTCGGCAATTTCCCTGTTGTCACCATGCTCGACCGCTACGGCCGCGATGATCAGAAAGCGATGATCGACGGCTCGATCAAGGGCAAGTACCGCATAACCTTTGGACTCACCGAGCCGCATCATGGCTCCGACGCGACCCACATGGAGACGCGGGCGGTGCCGGCGACCCGCGACAACGTCAAGGGCTGGATCATCAACGGCGAGAAGATGTGGACGACCGGCATGCATGTCGCCACCCACTGCGCGCTGTTCGCGCGCACCTCGGGCAATGACGGCGATGCGCGCGGGATCACCTGCTTCCTCGTCCCGGCCAAGAGCCACGGCGTCAAGGTCGAGGAGTACATGTGGACCTTCAATATGCCGACCGATCATCCCCGCGTCAGCTTCACCGACGTGTTCGTGCCTGAGGATGCGTTGTTCGGCGAGGTCGGCCGCGGCCTGTCGCTGGCGCAATGCTTCGTGCACCAGAACCGGATCCGCCAGGCCGCCAGCTCGCTCGGTGCCGCCGTCTATTGCATCAACGAAAGCGTCAGATATGCGCGCGAGCGCAAGCCGTTCGGCAGGGCGCTCGCTGAGAACCAGGCGATCCAGTTCCCGCTGGTGGAGCTCGCGACGCAGGCCGAGATGTTGCGCCTGTTGATCCGCAAGACCGCCTGGGAGATGGATCAGCTCACCGAGGAGCAGATCGAGCGCACGCTCTCCGACCGCGTCTCGATGTGCAACTATTGGGCAAACCGCCTCTGCTGCGAATCCGCCGACCGCGCCATGCAGGTCCACGGCGGCATGGGCTACTCACGCCACAAGCCGTTCGAGCACATCTACCGCCACCATCGACGCTACCGCATTACGGAAGGCAGCGAGGAGATCCAGATGCGCAAGGTGGCGGGGTTCCTGTTCGGTTATATGGGGCCGGGGAAGCATTAGCTTCCCGCGGCGCTCTCTCCCCGAGTCGTCCCGGCGAAGGCCGGGACCCATAACCCCAGGGAGGGGTTGTAGCGCGGGATGGCAACTCCAAGCCTTCGCCAAATCCAATTCGGTGGGTCCCGGCCTTCGCCGGGACGACAATGTGGATATAGCCAGGGCTAATTCACCCTTCTATCCTTCCCCGCCCAGTACGGCTCGCGCAGCTGCCGCCGCAGGATCTTGCCTGAGGGATTGCGCGGCAGCGCCGGCAGGAACTCCACGCTTTTCGGCGTCTTGAACCCGGCGATGCGCTCGCGGGTAAAGTTGATGATGTCGGTGGCGCTCGCTTGCCTGCCGGGCTTCATGACCACCACCGCCTTCACCGCCTCGCCCCATTTGTCGTCGGGCACGCCGATCACGGCGGCTTCCGCGACGTCGGGGTGATCGCACAGCGCGCTCTCCACTTCGGCCGGATAGATGTTCTCGCCGCCGGAGATGATCATGTCCTTGATGCGGTCGTGGATGTAGAGGTAGCCGTCCTCGTCCATGTAGCCGGCATCGCCGGTGCGCAGCCAGCCGTCGCCGCGCAGCGTCGATGCGGTTGCTTCCGGCAGGTTCCAGTAGCCGGCCATGTTGGAGCCCGAGCGCGTCGCGATCTCGCCGACCTGGCGCGGCGGCAGCGGTTTGCCGTCCGCATCCAGAATGGCGATCTCGACACCCGGCAACGCCTTGCCGGCCGAGCGCATCCGCTCCAGCCCCTCGACGTGATCCTCCGGCGGCAGCGCGACGATGGTGCCTGTCGTCTCGGTCATGCCGTACATCTGCACGAAGCCGCATTTGAAGACCTCGATGCACTCCTTCAGCAGCGCTGCCGGAATCGGCGAGGCGCCGTACAGCATGTATTTCAGCCTGGAGAAATCAACTGTCTTCGCGCGCGGCTGCCGCACCACGAACTGCATCGCCGCCGGAACCATGAACAGCTTCGTGATTCCGGACTGCTCGAAGAAATCCAGCACCTTGGTCGGATCGAACTCGCGCGCGATCACGCCGCGGGCGCCGTGATAGAGGCCCATCACGCCCCAGCCCGAGCCGCCGATGTGGAAGATCGGCATCGCGACCAGCGACACGTCGTCGGTCGACCACCGGTTCCACTCCGGCTTGTCTTCGGCATTACCGGTCTGCACGAGATTGAGGAAGTTCGCATGCGACAGCATCGCACCCTTCGGCTTGCCCGTTGTGCCTGAGGTGTAGAGCTGGATCGCGATGTCCTTCGTGTCGATCGGCACCTTCGGATCGTCGCCGCTTTGCGCATCCCGCCAGGCCGTAAAATCCTGCCAGTCCGGCGCGCCGCCTTCGGTGGTGATGATCGTGCGCACGCCGGGCAGCTGGTCCTTGATCTGCGAGACCAGTGTGAGGAACTCCGGTCCCACGAACAGCACCGGCGCCCTGCAGTCGCCAACGATGAAGGCGACTTCGGGCCCGGCAAGGCGCCAGTTCACCGGCGCCATCACCACACCGGCCTTCATCGCGCCCATCAGCAGCTCGAAATAGAGGTCGCTGTTCTTGCCGAGATAGGCGATGCGCTCGCCCTTCTTCACGCCCATCGCTAGAAGCGCGTTGGCGACCTTGTTGGTCTTCACGTCGAATTCGGCAAAGCTGGTGACGCGGCCCTCGAATTCATAGGCGGTGGCGTTGCCGCGGCTCGCCGCGCGCTCGCGCACCATGTCGGCGAGATTCGCCAATGGTTGTGTGGACATGTTCCTCCCGTAGAGTCTTGTTTTTATGCCTGGGAGTGTGGCGTCATCCGCGGGTGAAGACAAGATGGGGGAGGGGCTCGCGACTACTCCAGCCATCGTCGTCCCGGCGAAGGCCGGGACCCATAACCACWGAACGCAATTTTGCGAAGACCGATCATGACCAATCTTCGCCAAACCAAATTCGGTGGCTATGGGTCCCGGCCTACGCCGGGACGACACCGGAATGTGAAGCGACGTCTCAAGTCTCTCGTTATAGAGAATCTACCCCCGCTTCGCCCGGTCCTTCTCGTTCTGCGCCATGATGCTCTCGCGCGCGGTTTTCCAGTCGTCGTCGCTCCAGTCGCGGAGCTGGTAGAAGTTGCCGCCCATCGCCAGCGCCTGGGCGCCGTCCATGGCGATGGTCTCGCCGGAGATCCAGTCGCAGCCGCCGGAGATCAGGAATACGGCGACGTTCTGCAATTCCTCCATGGTGCCGACACGGCCCATCGGGTTCATCGCCTTGGTGCGCGCGCCGGCTTCGTCGCCCGGCTTGATCCGCTTGCTCATGCCCTCGGTCGGGATCTCGCCGGGCGCGATGGTGTTGAGGCGGATGCCGTAGCGGCCCCATTCGGTCGCAAGCGACATCGTCATGGCGTGGATCGCCGACTTGCTCATCGCCGACGGCACCACATAGGGCGAGCCGTTGCGCACCCAGGTCGTGGTGATCGAGACGACGTTGCCCGGCTGCTTCAAGGCGATCCAGCGCTTGCCGACCGCATGCGTCACGTAGAACGTGCCGTGCATGACGATATTGGCGACGGCGTCGAACCCGCGCGGCGACAGCTCCTCGGTGCGCGAGATGAAATTGCCGGCGGCGTTGTTGATGAGGTCGGTGAGGGGCGCTTCGCGAAAGATGTTTTCGATCATCTCCTCGACCGCGAGCGCGTTGCGGATGTCGACGCCGTGGCTGGTGACGCGTCCGCCATGGAGATCCATCAGCTCGGTCGCGGTCTCGTCGCAGACGATCTTGCGCCGGCCGCAGATGTGCACTTCGGCGCCGAGCTGGAGAAAGCGCGCCGCCATCGACTTGCCGAGTCCGGTGCCACCACCGGTGACAAGGATGTTCCTGCCGGCCAGAAGATTTTCCTTGAACATGGCTGTTTCTCCCGTACGGATTGTCAGTTAATTGGTCGATTGACTAAATCCGGCCGCAGGCTTCCTGTAAAGCGGCACTGAACAAGAACAGGGGAGAATTCATCCATGGAAGAGCGCGTCTCGATCTCGATCTCGGAAGGCGTCGCCGACGTGCGCCTGGTGCGCGCGGACAAGATGAACGCGCTCGATCAGGCCATGTTCGAGGCCCTTGTTGCCGCAACGGACCGGCTTTCGAAGGACAAAAGCGTGCGTGTCGTCGTGCTCTCGGGCGAAGGCCGGGCCTTCTGCGCCGGCCTCGACATGGGGCGTTTTGCCGCCATGAAGGAGAAGGGCGGCAACGGAATTCCGGGTGGCGAAAATCGCGATCTCACCAAGCGCACGCACGGCCAGGCGAACTTCCCGCAACAGGCGGTATGGGGATGGCGTCAGCTTCCGGTGCCGGTGATTGCCGCCGTGCACGGCGTCGCCTTCGGTGGCGGCTTCCAGCTCTCGCTCGGCGCCGACATGCGCTTTCTCTCCCCCGATGCACGGATGTCGGTGATGGAGATCAAATGGGGCCTCGTGCCTGATATGGCGGGCACGCCCATCCTGGCCAGTCTCGTGCGCGACGACATCCTGCGCGATCTCACCTACACCGGCCGCATCTTCTCCGCGCAGGAGGCGATGACCTATGGCCTCGCCACGCGCATCTGCGACGATCCTCGCGCCGCAGCTCTCGACGTCGCGCGCGAGATCGCCGGCAAGAGCCCCGATGCGATCCGTGCCGCCAAGCGTCTGCTCAACAATCTCTCGCTCGATCCGGGCCCGGCGCTGCTTGCCGAGTCGGTCGAGCAGCAGAAGCTGATCGGCAGCGCGAACCAGACCGAGGCGGTGCGCGCCAATCTCGAAAAGCGCGCGCCGAAATATGTGGACTAGTAACTCCCCGTCATTCCGGGGCGATGCGTAGCATCGAGCCCGGAATCCATAACCACGATCGGGAGTATGGATTCCGGGCCTGCGCCTTCGGCGCATCCCGGAATGACGACCGCGGGTGTGGCTACAGTTTTGAACCGACGAAAGATCGGAAAACAACAATGAGCGAAACGTCAAAGTTCCTCGGCATCGTCTCCGGCGAGCGCCGCCGTGCCCACGCCGAAGTCGCTGACCGTGCCGACCGCATCGCGAGTGGCCTCAGCAAGATCGGCGTCCGCCAAGGCGATTGCGTCTGCATGCTGATGCGCAACGACATTGCCTTCCTCGAGGCCGCTTACGCCGCGATGCGGCTCGGGGCCTATGGCGTGCCGATCAACTGGCACTTCAAGCCGGAGGAGATCAACTACATCCTTGGCGATACCGGCACGTCCGTCCTGATCGGTCATGCCGACATGCTGCACGCCCTGCGCGATGCGATTCCACCGGGCGTCACCGTGCTCAGCGTGCCGACGCCGCCGGAGATCCTGTCCAGTTACAAGATCGATCCGGATATTCTCGCGCCGCCGGCTTTCGCGATCGAATTCGAGACATGGCTCGCGCAGCATCAACCTTATGACGGCCCAATCGTGCCGCAGCCGATGAACATGATCTACACGTCAGGCACGACCGGCCACCCCAAGGGCGTGCGGCGCAATGCGCCGACGCCGGAGCAAGCGGCTGCCGGCGAGCGCATGCGCGCGATGATCTATGGGCTGAAGCCCGGCGCCCGCGCGATCCTGCCGGGCCCGCTTTATCACTCCGCGCCGAACTCGTTCGGCATCCGCGCCGGCAAGCTCGGCGGCGCGCTGGTGCTGATGCCGCGCTTCGAGGCGGAAGAGTTTCTGGAGCTGATCGAGCGCTACAAGAT
>NZ_JBFUES010000270.1:0-7917 GCF_056403875.1 Bradyrhizobium sp. P2_E8 | reverse complement strand
CATCCCCCTCGCCCCGCTTGCGGAGAGAGGTGAAGAGCTAGCCCAAATTCAACTCCTTGAAGAAGTCGTTGCCCTTGTCGTCGATGATGATGAAGGCGGGGAAGTCGACGACTTCGATGCGCCAGATCGCTTCCATGCCGAGCTCGGGATATTCGAGCACCTCGACCTTCTTGATGCAGTGCTCGGCGAGGTTCGCCGCTGCGCCGCCGATCGAGCCGAGATAGAAGCCGCCATACTTTTTGCAAGCCTCACGCACGGCCGGCGCGCGGTTGCCCTTGGCCACCATCACCATCGAGCCGCCCGCAGCCTGGAACTGGTCGACGAAGGAATCCATGCGGCCCGCGGTGGTCGGACCGAACGCGCCGGAGGCGTAGCCCTCCGGCGTCTTGGCCGGACCGGCGTAGTAGACCGGGTGGTTCTTGAAGTAATCCGGCAGCGGCTCGCCCTTCTCCAGCCGCTCGCGCAGCTTGGCATGGGCGCTATCGCGCGCGACGATCATGGTGCCGGTCATCGAGACCCGGGTCTTGATCGGGTATTTCGAGAACGTCGCCAGAATGTCCTTCATCGGCTGGTTGAGGTCGATCTTGACGACCTCGCCGCCGAGCGACTGCTCGACCTGCGGCAGATACTGCGCCGGGTTGTGCTCGAGCTCCTCGAGATAGATGCCGTCCTTCGTGATCTTGCCGAGCACCTGGCGGTCGGCGGAGCAGGACACGCCAAKGCCGATCGGCAGCGAGGCGCCATGACGCGGCATGCGGATCACGCGCACGTCGTGGCAGAAATACTTGCCACCGAACTGCGCGCCGACGCCGAGCGACTGCGTCATCTTGTGGATTTCCTTCTCCATCTCGACGTCGCGGAAGGCGTTGCCGTCCGGCGAGCCGTGGGTCGGCAGTGCGTCGAGATAGCGGGCGGAGGCGAGCTTCACCGTCTTCATGCAGAGCTCGGCCGAGGTGCCGCCGATCACGATGGCGAGGTGATAGGGCGGGCACGCCGCGGTGCCGAGGGTGAGGATCTTCTCCTTCAGGAAGGCGAGCAGCCGGTCCTTGGTCAGCACCGAGGGCGTCGCCTGGAACAGGAAGCTCTTGTTGGCGCTGCCGCCCCCCTTCGCCATGAACATGAACTTGTAGGCGTCGTCGCCCTCGGCGTAGATCTCGCACTGCGCCGGCATGTTGTTGGCGGTGTTCTTCTCCTCGTACATCGACAAGGGCGCGACCTGCGAGTAGCGCAGGTTGCGGCGCAGGTAAGCATCACGCGCGCCTTCCGACAGCGCCGCCTCGTCGTCACCGTCGGTGATGACGTTGCAGCCCTTCTTGCCCATGATGATCGCGGTGCCGGTGTCCTGGCACATCGGCAGCACGCCGCCGGCGGCGATGTTGGCGTTCTTCAGGAAGTCGAGCGCGACGAACTTGTCGTTGGGGCTCGCCTCGCCATCCTCCAGGATCGCGCGCAGCTGCTTCAGATGGCCGGGCCGCAAATAATGATTGATGTCGCCGAAARCCGCCTCCGACAGCGCCCGCAGCGCCTCGCGCGACACCACCAGCATGTCTTTCCCCAGGACCTTCTCGACCCTGATGCCCTCGGACGAAATCTTCTTATAGGGCGTCTCGTCCTTGCCCAGCGGGAACAGCGGGGTGTGCTTGTAGGGCGGAACGGGCTTTGCGGGGTCAGGGAAGGCGGTGGGAGCGTTCATGGAGCGAATCTCGGGGTTTTGGAGCCCTCGCGCGGGCCCCTGGCATAGAAGCGTTCTAAGCTTTTTTGCCGTAAAGGGAAGGCGTTCCGGCGCGGTCGGGCCATCCCGATTCGACGTCATGACGGCCCTTTTTTCGGTCACCGTCGGCCGGACGCAGGTGGTGATGATCGTGCCCRGCAGGCCTTGGGTCCACCCCTTGCGCTCGGCGCGCGACGAAGGTTGAATGCGCGCCCTAAGGGGCTTTTCATCATGATTTTCAAACTGAACTTCCGCGGCGCGATCCTGGTCGCCGCCGCCATCACCGGACTTGCGACCCTCGCCTCGCCTGCCCGCGCGGACCAGTGCGACGACATCGCAAAGCAGCTCGCGAGCGGCGTCGACAGGCTGAAGGTCAACTTCAAGGCCGCCAACATCATCTACCTCACCCACCCGGCGGCGAAGGAGCTGTCGCTCGGCTGCCGCGCGCAGGGACAGAACTATTCCAACGAGCTCTATGCCAAGGGCGACCGCAAGCCGACGCCGCAGTTCTATGACCTCGTCGCGTCCGCGGCCGCGATCATCTTCACGGTGCCGAAGGACGACACCGCGAAAGGCGCGACGCGCTGCCTGAAGCGCATGGGCCTGCTCCGCGGCGACAAGGTGTCGATGCGCTTCAAGCGCCTCAACATGGACTGCTCGCGCACCAAGACGGAAGCGTCGATCGCGATCACGCGGYCGAAGGACGAGTAGAGGCGTCTTACCGCAGGCGCGCCCTACACGCGTCGTAACATCGCCCACCACACACGCCGTCATTGCGAGCGCAGCGAAGCAATCCAGAGTCCCCCCGCGGAGACCGACTGGATTGCTTCGCTACGCTCGCAATGACGAGGAGAGATCGCGTCGTCTCTCGGACATAGTGCCATCAAGCACAAGTCAGTGCCTCCACCGCACCAGATCCCTCGCATTTTAACAATTGGCTTGAAGGAAACTTCGCTCCTCGCAGGGCAGACTCAATTGTCTCCATGTGTGAGGATTTGTGGATGAGCGTTTCGACCGTTGCGCCGCCGCCGATCGCGATCGTGGTCCCGAGCTACGACACGACCAAGCAGCAGGACAATCAGGCCAAGACAGAGGATACCGACCCGACCCACAAGCCGCAGCCGCCCGTGCCGCTGCCGCCGGGCCAGGGCACGCGGATCGATCAGCTCGCCTGATCGGCCTTTATCCCAGTGAAGCGCCCGATCCGGTTGATCGGGCTTTTCGCGTGTCCGGCGTGTGGTGAGCGCGCATCGCCCGAAACGGCCGGTCCGGAACGGGAGCTGCCGCCAGCCTCCCTCCAGGCCGGCTAATGATCGAGTTCCTTGTAGCGGCGGAAGATGCCCTGCTCGTTGAAGGCAATGCGGCGCTCGCTCGCAAGATAGGCCTTGATGTTCGGCCGCGCCGCGACGCGATCGTGCAGGCCGACGAGGCCCGGGATGTCTGGCTCGAACGCCTTCATGCGCCTGGGGAACGCGTAGCGCAGCCCGGCGACGATCTGGAACAGCGAGAGGTCGACATAGGTCAGCCGGCGGCCGGTGACGCAAGTGCCGCCATTGCCGGCGAGCAGCTGTTCGAAATAGCCGAGATATTTCGGCACGCGCTCGCTCCAGAATTCGGCCGTGCGCTTCTTCGCCGCGGGCCGCGCGTCCTCGTAATAGAGCGAGGGCCCAAGTGGATGATGGGTGTCGTGGACCTCGACCACGAAGTCGGTGATGGTGAGCTGGAGCTGGTGCACCCAGAGTTTGCCTGCTTCCGTCTTCGGCGCAAGGGCGTGGCGGGCGCCGAGATAGAGCAGGATGTTGGCGGTCTGGCCGATGACGAGCTTGCCCGCTTTCAGGAACGGCGGCGCGAAGGGCGGCGTGCCCTCATGCGCATCCATCATCTTCATCATCGCAGCTGTTCCGTACGGGCCGCGCGCGACGTCGACGTAGGCCGCACCCGCCTCCTCCAGCGCCAGCCGCACATATTCGCCGCGGCCCTGGATCTCGGGCCAGTAGTAGAGCTCGTATTTCATGGAAACAGTCCGTGATTGCGTTGCGGCAAGTGTAGCACGCAACCACGAACTCGATGACGGTGAACGGTGTTCCGCGCCTCAATTCGCCGCGAAGCAATACAGCAGCCCGTCGCCACCCGTGCTCTTCAAGTCGGCCTGCGAGCAGCCGCCATCGGGACCGCGCGAGGGATGCGAGCTGTTCCACGATTTCGACGGCTCGTCGTCGCGCAGGCCCCGCCGGTCGGCATGGCCGACCACCGCAGCACCTTGTGTGCTCGACGACCAGTTCTTGCAGGTCTTGTCGTCGCCGGCGGCAAATGCGGTGCCGTCGGGCTGCGTCCCCGTGAGGATGTCGTGGCGGTTCGGCGTATCGCCGGCTCCGTTGTTGACCTCACCCTTCTCGCTGAGCGCCGTCTGCTTTGTCAGGTTGTTGGCGGGGCCATGCAGGTCGGCAACGTCCTTGGCGATGACCGCGCCCTTCGCATTCTGCCACGGCCCCTTGCCGATGCGGTCGCGCGCGTTGACGGCCGGCTTGCCGTCGGCGGCCTGGGTCGAGAGATAGGCGCGCCAGGTTTTGGCGCCGGCGCCGGCCGATTGGGCGAGCTTCTGGCAGTGGGCGTCGGCACCGTCGAGACCGCCAAGATCGGCACCCTTGCCCGGCCCACTCGAGGTCACGAAGAAGGTCATGTCGGCTGACTGCGCCCGCACCGATGGACTTGCGAAGACCACGAGCGCAACGCCTGCTGGCGCGATGACCCTGGCTATAATGCTCATCCTATCCTCCCGATTGGTCCTGCGATTGCGCTTGGCAGGCCCGTTTTTGATCCTCTGACATGAACCCGTCACGACGGACATTATTCCGGCATTCCAGCGGCCATCCGCCGCACGCGCGTCACCTCGAGCGACGGCGCGCGACCGGTCGCCCCGAGGGACGTGTCGATTAATTGCTTCCCGGGGCCGTAGCGCCGGGTGAGCATGCCAGCACGGGCCGATCCTCAAGCGATCGCCCAGGGGAGGACGCGGGAGGCCGTTGCGGAGCCGTTCAGGGCGGCATCCGCGATCACATCGGGGCTGCCGCCGGGCGCGGCGCGAGGGGAGATCGTCATGCACTGGAACACCGTCCGCCCAATTGCGGCAATTGCCGGCTATGCCGCGCTTTGCTGCCTTGCCATCGGCCCGGGCTGCGCCTCGGCCGCGGAATTGCTCAAGGCCCGGCTTGCGCAAAACCTCGGACCGATCTCCGGCCTTGCGATCGTCGCCAAATCGAAGGGGATTTTCGAAAAGAACGGACTGGACATCACGGTCTCGAACTTCACGTCCGGCAAGCAGTGCCTGGACACCGTGATCGGGGGCGGCGCCGACATCGCGACAACGGCGGAGGCGCCRGTCACAGCTTCAGCGATGGCAAACCAGCCCATCGCCTTCGTCGCCGGCATGGAATATTCCGACCTCAAGACGGTCGTCGCGGCCAAGGCCGGCGTCAAGACCAAGGCAGACCTGCGCGGCAAGCGAATCGGATTCACGGCCGGCACCGGCAGCGAGGTCTATACGGCGACGTTGCTGAAGTCGGCAGGATTGACTCCCAAGGATGTCACCCTCGTCAACCTGCGGCCGCAGGAGATGCTGCCGGCACTTGCAGCAGGCAGCATCGACGCGATCGACACTTGGGAACCCCACATCGCCAACGCGAAGAAGGCCCTGGGCGAAGCCGTCGCTGAGCTCGATACAACGGGCACTTACTCGGAAACGTTCAACATCGTCGTCATGAGGACCTATCTGGATGCCAACCCGGCGGTGGTCGAGAAGTTCATCGCCGCACTGATCGACGCCGAGGTCTGGATGAAGGCACACCAGGATGAAGCGATCACGGTCGTGGCGGACGCGGTCGGCATGAAGCGGGACGACCTCGCTCCCATCTGGGCCGACTATGTCTACCGGGTGCGTCTCGACGACCGGCTGATCGAGATTCTCAAGACCCATTCCGCATGGCGCCTCGAGAGCGGCAACCATCCTCCGGGAGCGGCGATGCCCGACTTCAGCAAGGTCGTCGTCGCCGAGCCGCTGAAGAAGGTCGACCCCGCACGCGTCACCCTCTCGTGGAAATAGGCACCCGCACAGCCATGCAGGATGGCACTTCAGCACGACAGGAGATCGCTCTCCGCACCGGCGGTCGCGGTCGGCGGCCGGATTCAGCCCGTCTTCGTCGTCTCAATATTCTGGTCGGGGCGCTTTCGCTTCCCCTGTTCGTCGGCCTCTGGGAACTGGTCTCTCGTTCCGGGGCCGTCAACATGGTGCTGTTTCCGCCGCCGACGGTGGTTGCTGCGGCTGTCCTTGAGTGGATACGAAGCGGACAATTCCTGGGCGATCTGCTGGCCAGCCTCTTTCGCGTCACCACGGGATTCATCGTAGGCGGCGTGCTCGGCATCCTGCTCGGTATCCTCACCGGCCAATTCCCTGTTATGTCGAGCCTGCTGTCCCCGCTATTCCATATCCTCCGGCCAATTCCGCCGATTGCTTTCGTGCCGATCGTCATCCTCTGGTTCGGCCTGTCGGAGGCGGGAAAACTGTTCCTCGTCGTATGGGGTGTGTTCTTTACGGTTTGGCTGTCGACCCACATCGGCGTGCAGAAGGTCGACCGCGGCCTGATTCGGGCGGCGTTGATGCTCGGCACGCCCCGGCGGCAGATGCTCCAGGAGATCGTGCTGCTCGGCGCACTTCCCTACATCGTGGTCGGGTTGCGCACCGCCGTCAGCATCTCCTTTTACACGCTTGTCGCGGCCGAACTTGCAGGCACTTTCGCCGGCATCGTCTACAGGATCGAGATTGCGCAGCAGAATTTGCAAACCGGCCAGGTCATGGGCGGGCTCGCAGCGCTCGGGTTGATTTCGTTCATCGCAGACCGGCTGTTTTCGGCTCTTGCGGAACGTACTGTCTGGTGGCGTTGATGTCGGGAGCTCGATCGATCATGAAACTCGCTCTGGCAAGTTCGCCCGCCTCGGTCGAATCGGCGCCGAAACAACCGGCCATTCAAGTCTCGAACCTGAGCATCGTTTTTGACTCCAACCGCGGGCAGACCATCGCGGTGGATCGCGTTTCCTTCGACGTGGCGCCTGGCGAGTTCGTTTGCATCGCCGGGCCGTCCGGCTGCGGCAAGTCGACGTTGCTCAACACGATCGCCGGACTGGAAGTACCGTTTGAAGGCGACATCCTGGTCGAGGGCTCGCGTGTCTACAGCCCGCGCCCCGATGTCGGCATGGTGTTCCAGCAGCCGCATCTTTTCCCCTGGAAGTCTGTCCGCAGGAACATCGCCCACGGCCCCAGAATGCTCGGGAAGTCCAGGACGGAAGCGAATGCCATCGCCGACGACCTGATCGCGATGGTCGGTCTCAAGCGTTTCGCCGACGCCTATCCGAACACGCTGTCGGGCGGCATGCAACAGCGCGTGGCGATCGCGCGAGCGTTGGCCAATCAGCCCCGCGTGCTGCTGATGGACGAGCCCTTCGGGGCCCTCGACGCGCAGACCCGGGCGGTGATGCAAGACAATCTGCTGGAGCTGCGCGACCGGATCAAGGCGACGATCGTGTTCGTCACGCACGACATCGATGAAGCCATCGTGCTGGCCGACCGCGTTCTCATCATGAGCGCGGGCCCCGGCCGCATCCTGCGCGAAGTCGCGGTCAAGCTGCCGCGCCCGCGGTCGAGTTCGGTCATGGTCGAGCCAACCTATCTCTCCCTCAAGAAGGATTGTCTCGACGTGATCCGCGCCGAAGGGCTGCGGGCGTTCAATCAGTCGGACGCGAGCTGATCGCCCGGAACTCGGACATCGCCCGCAGCGCGCTGGCATGGTTCTTGAATAATCGTTGCCGGGTCTCACGGTGGAGCCGGCGATGCACAGGGCGAATAGCGCGATAGCGGCGGGCGTGATGCTGGCCGAGTCGGACAATCTCGTCAGGCCGCTGCCCGGCTTGCTGGATGGTCTCAACCGGGCTGATTGCAATCGATTGCGTGCGATCGGACGCGAGAAGGCCCTGGAAGCCGGCCAACTGGTTTGGTCTCAGGGCGACACACAGGCCGGGATCTACCTGATCAGCGAGGGACGCATCCGCAGCTACTATGCGGCGCCGTCGGGGCGCGAGGTCACGCTCGCCTACTGGTTTCCCGGCAATTTCGTCGGCGGCCCCGACATATTCGGAACGGGCCCGCACATGTGGAC
>NZ_JBFUES010000269.1:0-7952 GCF_056403875.1 Bradyrhizobium sp. P2_E8 | reverse complement strand
AGCTTGATGCCTTCATCGGCGCGGGGCGAGTGCGCGTGCGCGAGCCCGGGCTCATCGTACACGTTGATGCTGATGCCCGCCTCGTTGCACAGGTCCAGCGTGCGCCATGTGCTGCGTCCGTTTCGAATCTGTTCGTCGCCGCGAATTGACAGCGCCTGCGCGCGACCAAGAACAGCGAATGCTTGCTCGAGCGTTCTCGAGTCTTCGGCAGGTACCTTCAAACTTGCATAAACTCGCGGTGCGACGGACGTGCGCCCGTCTCTGAGGAGATTATGCGCAACCAACAGCCTAAAGCGTGATGACGATTCAAGATCTCATAGCACTTTGGACCGCCACTTCGTCGAATTGCGTGCTCGCCTCGAGCCATTGCTCTTCTGCGCGCGCCGGCGCGGCCGCTGGCCGTTTGTCACGTACGTCATAGGGATCAACCGGACTTGATCTGGATCATGGAGCTTGGCCGTCCGGCAGTACAGACTGCGATCGCCCCGCGAGATAAGGGGCCGCTTTGACGGCAAGAACTCCAGAGGATCATTCCAGGGACCATTGATGTGAGCAACCTCGCCAAGATTGAACGCGATCCGAACTACCAGGAGCTCGTGCGTCGACGTTCGTCGCTGGGCTGGATGCTGTCGGGAGTTATGCTCGTCATCTACTTCGGCTTCATCCTGCTGGTCGCCTACGCTCCCAAGTTCCTCGGAATACCGCTGGGCAGCGGCGTGACGACGATCGGCATTCCAATCGGACTGTCCGTCATCGTGCTCGCCTTCGTGCTGACGGGTATCTATGTCCGCCAGGCGAATTCCAGTTACGACGTGCTCATTCGCAAGGTTGTCGAGGAGAACCGCCCGTGAAAAAATTCTCATGGCTCTCGGCGATCCTGCTCGCAAGCATGCCCACCATAGCGCTCGCCGCCGGCAGCATCGACGGCGGCTCCAAGCAGGCGACCAACTGGTCGGCGATCGGCATGTTCGTCGGGTTTGTTGGCCTGACGCTCGTCATCACCTATTGGGCCGCCAAGAGGACCGCATCGGCCGCGGATTTCTACTCGGCCGGTGGCGGAATTACAGGCTTCCAGAACGGACTTGCGATCGCAGGCGATTACATGTCGGCGGCGTCCTTCCTCGGCATATCGGGCCTCGTCTATACTTCGGGCTACGACGGCTTGATCTACTCCGTCGGCTGGCTGGTGGGATGGCCGATCGTCACTTTTCTGATCGCCGAACAATTGCGCAACCTCGGAAAGTTCACCTTTGCTGACGTGACGTCGTTTCGGCTCGGGCAGACCGAGATCCGCATCCTGGCGGCGTGCGGCTCGCTGGTGACGGTTGCGTTCTATCTCATCGCGCAGATGGTCGGTGCCGGTAAGCTGATCCAGCTGTTGTTCGGTCTCGACTACTGGATCGCGGTCGTCCTGGTTGGCGGCCTGATGATGATCTACGTGACGTTCGGCGGGATGAAGGCGACGACCTGGGTGCAGATCATCAAGGCGGTGCTGTTGCTCTCAGGCGCAACGTTCATGGCCGCTGCGGTCCTCTACAAGTTCGGGTTCAGCCCGGAAGCGCTGTTCGCCAAGGCAACAGAGGTGCATCCCAAGAAACTCGCGATCATGGAGCCCGGCAGCCTGATTTCCAATCCGCTCTCCGCCATCTCGCTCGGTCTGGCGCTGATGTTCGGAACGGCAGGCCTGCCTCACATCCTGATGCGCTTCTTCACCGTGAAGGACGCTCAGGCGGCCCGCAAGTCCGTGTTCTATGCCACGGGTTTCATCGGCTATTTCTATATCCTGACCTTCATCATCGGCTTTGGCGCGATCACGCTGGTTTCGACCGACGCGATGTTCCTCGATGGGAGCATTCTCGAGAAGACCAAGAGCGGAATCGCGGCGATCAAGGGCGGCTCCAACATGGCGGCGATTCATCTCGCGAACGCCGTCGGCGGCAATCTGTTCCTTGGCTTCATTTCGGCCGTTGCCTTTGCCACGATCCTGGCCGTCGTGTCAGGCTTGGCTCTGGCCGGAGCATCATCCATCAGTCACGATCTCTACGCCATGGTGATCAAGGGCGGGAACGCAAACGAGCAGGACGAGATCCGGGTCTCGAAGATTGCGACACTGGTGCTCGGCGTGCTTGCGATCTTCCTGGGCATCGTGTTCGAGAACCAGAACGTCGCGTTCATGGTGGGCCTTGCTTTCGCCATTGCGGCGTCCTGCAATTTCCCGGTGCTGGTGATGTCGATCTTCTGGAGAGGCCTGACGACGCGGGGAGCCGTGATCGGCGGCTTCCTTGGCCTGGCCAGCGCGGTTCTGGGCGTGGTCCTCTCGCCGGCAGTCTGGGAGGCGACGCTTGGCTTCGCCAAGGGGTCGGCTCCCATCAAGTTGGACAATCCGGCGCTGTTCTCGATGGCGCTCGCCTTTGCGGGGATCTGGCTGGTCTCGATCCTGGACCGCAGCAAGCGTGCCGCGGCCGATCGCGATGGCTTTGACGCGCAATATGTCCGATCTCAGACCGGAATCGGGGCTGCTTCGGCCACGGCTCACTAGGCGAGGATCTGCGGGACGTCGCCTCGGTACCGACCGGTCCACATGGACCGGCCGGTGCTGCGCTTTCGATGGTCAGTCGTCGGATCCTCGGATGGTCCGCATCTTCGAAAGGCCGAAATGCCCAAGGCGTTCGATATCACCAACCCGCCGTTCGATCGTCTGACGCCGAGCGAGGCCGAGACGTTGCGGGCCGCGCTGGACATCGGGTACTTCAGTCCGGGCGAAGCGATCATCAGGCGGGACGTCCCGGCGGAGGCGCTCTATGTCGTGATCAAGGGCATCGTCGAGGAGCGGAACGAGGCCGACCTGCTGGCATTGCTCGGTCCCAAGGACACGTTCGACAGCCGCGCGCTCGTTCACGACCATAGCGGTCACCAGTTTCTCGCCCGCGACGAGACGCTTTGCTACGTGATCCCCAGGAAGGTCGCGCTCGATCTGATCAAGGCGAACCCGCGCTTTGCGGCCTTTTTCTACCGTGAGATATCCCGGAAGCTGGACGAACTCGCCAACGACGAGGAGACGGGACGCTACGGCTCGTTAATGCACGCCAAGGTCGGCGAACTGTTCCTGCATCCGCCGGTGTTTCTGGCTGCCAGTGATACGATCGAGGCAGCCGGGCATCTGATGCGCGAGATCAACAGCAATGCGCTGTTTGTCCGGGACGGCGAGCGGATCGGCATCGTGACCGGCATGAACCTGTCCAAGGCCGTGGTGCTGCGTCGCCAGTCCATCCAGACGCCGGTCGGCGCGCTCGCGAATTTCGACATCGTGTCGCTGCGCCGTGATGATTTCGTCTCCTCGGCTCTCCTGCTCATGACCAAGCACAACAAGCGGCGGCTTGCCGTGCGCGACGGCGCAGAGCTCATCGGTATTCTGGAGGAGATCGATCTGCTGGGGTTCTTGGCGGGAAGCGCTCAAGTCACCGCCGGCCGCATCGATCGAGCCTCGAGTCAGCAGGACCTCGCCACCGCGGCGCGGGAGATCGAGACGCAAACGCGCGTGCTGCGACGGCAAGGGGTCAAGGTGGAGGTCATCGCGGAGATTGTCTCCGACCTCAACAGACGCCTGCTGTCTCGATTGTTCGAAATGATCGCGCCGGCGGAGCTGCGCACCAGCAGCTGCTTGATCGTGATGGGAAGCGAAGGGCGGGGCGAGCAGACCATCCGTACCGATCAGGACAACGGCCTTATCCTCGCAGGTCCGATGCAGGGCGAAATCCTGGAGGCGTTCCGTCAGGAATTCTTCGTCGCTCTGCAGAGCTTCGGCTTTCCGCCCTGTCCGGGCGATATCATGGTGCGCAATCCGCAATGGTCCCGGCCACTTTCGGACTATCTCGCGGATTTGCGCCGCTGGATCGTGCTTCCCGATCAGGCCGGGCACATGAATGTGGCCATCGTCTACGATGCGCAGGCGATCGCGGGCAACGAGCAGCTCCTGAACGACGCCAAGACGGCGCTGATCGACATGACTCGGGGCGAGCAGGCGTTCATGGCCCACTTCGCGCGCGCCGTTGACGCGTTTGAAACGCCGATCGGCCTCTTCAACAACCTGATCACGTCCGAGGGCACCGGCGATGCGCTGGATCTCAAGAAGGGCGGCATCTTTCCCATCGTGCACGGCGTTCGCAGTCTGGCGCTCGAACAGGGCCTGCGCGAGACCTCCACCGACAAGCGGATTTCCCGGCTCTGTGATCTCGGCGTGCTGCAACGGGACTTTGGACGCGATCTGAAGCAGGCCTTCCGATTCCTGCTGATGCTTCGGCTCGACGGGCAGCTGGCCGCATCCGCGGGCGCGTCGGGGACTCTGGTGAGACCGGCGCAACTGTCCAGCATGGAGCGTCATCTGTTGCGTGACGCGCTCCAGGTGGTGAAGAAGTTTCGGGAAATTGCCGGTCATCATTTCAAGCTCGGCGTGTTCTAGAATGCTGCCCCGTGCGATCAAACGACTGTTGCACCAGGCGACCCTGAGCGATCAATCGTATCGCTTCATGTTCGATCGCGCTCCGGACGACGAGTTTGTCGTCATCGATTGCGAGACCACCGGTCTGAATGTGCGAACGGACGACGTTGTCGCCATTGCCGCAATCAAGATCCGCGGCAACCGGATTTTGACCAGCGCGCGTTTCGAAGCCATCGTCCATCCCGATAGCGAACTGGAGGCGGAGGCGATCAAGATTCACCGCTTGCGCCGGTCCGACGTCGAAGCGTCGCCGATCGTCTGGAAGGTGCTGCCAGGCTTTCTGCATTTCATCGGGCCGCGCCCGCTGATCGGCTATTATGTCGATTTCGACATCGCCATGCTGGACAAGTACATCCTGCCGCTGGTGGGAATCGAACTGCCCAACGAACGCATCGAAGTGTCGCGGCTTTACTACGAACGCAAATACGGCAACGCGCCTCCGAACACCCCGGTCGATCTGTCGTTCGCCGCGATCCTCCACGACCTCCGCATTCCGTCTCTTGGGCAGCACGATGCTTTCAACGACGCATTGATGACTGCGATGATGTTCCTGCAGTTGCGCGACCTGACCAGGCGCGGCGTACGTATCGCGCGCCAACGTACCAGCCCCGTTTTCAACCAGTACGGGGGATGACCGGGTCCAGCGCGGCGGAGCAGATTGCCCAATGGTAACAGATGGAATAGTGAAGGTATTTTTATACCCGTACTGTGCATGGGGTTGTTTTTCGGATTTTGATTGAGCCTCAGCCGGTCCCCGCCAGCCTGCCAGACTACCCCGCCGCCTCGTCGAACTGCGTGCTCGCCTCGAGCCACTGCTCTTCCGCGCGTGCCAGCGCGTCGGCGGCATTCGCGCGCGCTTTCGACAGCTGCGCGGCCTGCTTCGGGTCGCGGGTGAAGATGTCGGGGAGCGACAGCGCGGTATCGATCTTGGCGATGATGTCGCTCACGCGGGCGATCTCGGTTTCGGCTTCGGCAATGCGCTTCTTCAGCGAGCCGCGATTGTCCGACTTCGGACGCTGCGGCTTCTCGCTTGAGGCGCTGCGTTCGCGCGGGGCGGGTTCGCTGTTGCGCGCCGACAGCACCAGGCGGCGGTATTCGTCGAGGTCGCCGTCGTAATTGGTGACGGTGCGGTCCGCGACGATCCAGAGCCGGTCGGCGCAGGCCTCGATCAGATAGCGATCATGCGAGACCATGATCACGGCGCCGGGGAATTCGTTGATGGCTTCGGCGAGCGCGGCGCGGCTGTCGATGTCGAGATGGTTGGTCGGCTCGTCCAGGATGATCATGTTGGGGCCGAAGAAGGTCGCAAGCCCCAAGAGCAGCCGCGCCTTCTCGCCGCCCGACAGCTTTGCCACCTTGGTGTCGGCCGCCTTGCCGGAAAAGCCGATCGCGCCGGCGCGTGCACGCACTTTCGCTTCCGGCGCATCGCCCATCAGCTTGCGGACGTGATCGTAGGCGGAGCCGTCCTCGTTCAATTCGTCGAGCTGATGCTGCGCGAAATAGGCGATCGAAAGCTTGTCGGCGCGCGTAACCTTGCCCGTGAACGGCGCGAGGCGGCCGGCGAGCAGCTTCACCAGCGTCGACTTGCCGTTGCCGTTGGCGCCGAGAAGCGCGATGCGGTCGTCATTGTCGATGCGCAAGGTGACGCGGCCGAGCACCGGCGTCGCCGGATCGTAGCCGACCGCGGCGTTGTCGACGGCGATGATCGGCGGCGACAGGATTTTTTCCGGCGCAGGGAAGCTGATCTCGCGCACGTCCTCGGTGACCAGCGCGGTGATCGGCTTCAACCGCTCCAGCATCTTCACGCGCGATTGCGCCTGGCGCGCCTTGGAGGCCTTGGCCTTGAAGCGGTCGACGAAGGCTTGCAGCCGCGCGCGCTCGGCCTCCTGGCGCTTGACCGCCTTCGCATCGAGCAGCTCGCGCGCGGCGCGCTGCTCCTCGAAGGAGGAGTAGCTGCCCTTGTAGAGCGTGAGCTTGCCGCGCTCCAGATGCAGGATCTGGTCGACCGAACTTTCCAGGAGGTCGCGGTCGTGGCTGATCACGATCACCGTGCGCGGATAATGCGCGAGGTGGTCTTCCAGCCACAGCGTGCCTTCGAGATCGAGATAATTGGTGGGCTCGTCGAGCAGCAGCAGGTCGGGGGCCGCGAACAGCGTCGCGGCGAGCGCGACGCGCATGCGCCAGCCGCCGGAGAATTCGGCGCAGGGGCGGAGCTGATCGGCGGCGGAAAAGCCGAGGCCGGAGAGGATCGCGGCGGCACGGCTCGGCGCCGAATGCGCGTCGATGTCGACCAGCCGGGTCTGGATCTCGGCGATCCGGTGTGGATCGGTGGCGCTCTCGGCTTCGGCGAGCAGCGCGTCGCGTTCGAGGTCGGCCTTGAGCACGACCGAGATCAGGCTCTCGGGGCCGTTCGGCGCCTCCTGCGCGAGGCTGCCGACGCGCCAGCGTGGGGGCAGGGTCACCGTGCCGTGCTCGGCCGCGAGCTCGCCGCGGATCACCTTGAACAGCGTCGACTTGCCGGTGCCGTTGCGCCCGACCATGCCAACGCGCGATCCGGGCGTGATCTGCACGGAACTTTGGTCAATCAAAAGGCGTCCGGCGAGGCGGATGGAGAGGTCGGTGATGGACAGCATGCGGCCTTGTCACCGCAGCCGGGATCAAACGCAACCCGTTTTTGCGCAGCCCGTTCTATGTCTACGGCCTGTCAGTGAGCGCCGCCTTCGCGGTCGCGCTTCTTCAGCTCGTCGAGGAGCTGTTCGAGATGCGTCGGCAGCCGGGGGTCGGGGCGGAGACGCTGCTGAAGCCGTTCGCCTACGGCATCGCAAATCGAGCGGCTGGTGCGCCGATCGATCTGTTCGCTGTCATTGGCGAAAAGGCCAGTCATGACGAGGTTCCATGTTGCAGAGTAACGACACGGTACCAAGTCGTTGGTCCCCAAATGGTTTCGCCGGTTGCGGGGAATGTCCGGCGTTCTAGCAAAAATTGTGTGAATTCGTCGTGCCGCTCAAAAACGAGGCCCCGGCGGGGGGATCGCCGGGGCCTCTCTTGGAAGGTGCCGTGGGGGGGGCGGCACCCTTAAGTTAAGGTGCTGCGGGCTCAGTAGCAGCGGTTGATCAGCCGCCAGCGGGGTCCCCAGGGGGTCGGGACCAGCCGGCGCACATAGCAGCCGCCATAACCGTAGGAGACGGGGGCATAGTAGCGCGGGCCACCCCAGCCATAGCCGTGATGCCAGCCGCCGCCGTGCCAGCCCCAGCCGCCGCCATGCCAGTGAGCAGAGGCCGAGGTCGGTGCCAGCGCGGCACCCAGCGCGACCGCAGCGACAGCGGCAAGCGAAAGTGTCCTCAACTTTGTGATCTCCTCAAAACTGCCGGCGCGAGGTATCGCGTCGATGGAAGGCCGCCGAAACGGTCTGCCTGATGATCAGGCTTTGGTTTCGATAGACCCAACCTTACGC
>NZ_JBFUES010000268.1:0-7957 GCF_056403875.1 Bradyrhizobium sp. P2_E8 | reverse complement strand
CCGTTGCGCACGCCCGTCTCTTGCACGAAATATCCTCCTAGAACCCGCGACACTTAGCGCGGTCATGCTTTGGCGCCGTCGCGGTCACCRTGAATAATAGGCCATCCAGCCAAGGTTGGGCGACCTAATACTGATGAACGCTGGCGTTGCCAAGCCGATCCCGCAGGATTTGGTTTATTCAAGGACCGCGCCAAACGTCGCGCATGTCAGCTCTGAGCAGGCGCATCAAAAAATCACGAATGATCGCGCAACCAAATGCGCGTTTCGACGTTATCGGAGGTTATTGCGACGCACAATTCCCTTGGGCGGTCTATCGTACCTCACCCTCGCCGATCAGTGCGAACGGTCCCCACATCGCAGGATAGGCATTGCGCGGCGACGAGGCGTCGTCGAGATACGTCAACATGGCGCGGCGCAACGCTTGGGCACGACCGATGTTTGGTTCGTTTTTGAGCAGAGCGAAAGTCGACGTGGTCAAGCGGGTGGCAGCTTCCGAATCCACCGCCCAATGCGACACCAGCAGCGCGCGGGCGCCGGCATAGAAGAACGAGCGCGCCAATCCCGACAGGGCCTCTGCGCCGGGCTTGTCGCCAGCGATGGTGTTACAGGCCGACAGCACTACCCAATCCGCATTGAGCTTGAGCTGGGCGACTTCGCTCGCGGTGAGAAGACCGTCGTCGAGTTCGGAGGGCTGATCGGGAATGGAGAGCGCAAGCGAGGGCTCGCCCAGTCCCTTGACGTCGCCGGCGACGAGACCGTGGGTGGCGAAGTAGATGATGCTGTATTGAGCAAGCGCTGCACGCTTGAGCGTCGTTTCGCTGGCATCGCGGCCGAGATGGATGTCGACCTCGCCTGCGCCGACATCCCTGGCCACCGCGTTCAGCTCGTCGGCAGTGTCAGGCAGTTGCGGCAGCGCTTGCGCAAGCCGCGCACGATCGACGCCGGCGCCGCGCCAGAAGTCGGTATAGGCAATCGTCGCGATGCTGCGTGCCGCGACCTTGCCGTTCGCTGCGCGACGATCGGCCGGCCCTTCGGCTGCGGGGTTGAACACGGGATCGCCGAAGCCGGTCATTGGCTTGACGCCCTGATCCTTGCGCGCAAAGGCCCGCAGCGATTTCAGGCTGATCACCGACGGCAGCACCGAGACGGCCTGACGCCGCAACAGCCAGGCGGCGTTGCGATAGCCTTCGAGCTTGTCCGGGATCGCAGCTTGCGGCTTCTCGGTGACGAGCAGATGAAACGGCAATGCGGTCAGTGCCGCCGACGGCACCACCAGCAGGCTGCGCTTGTCCTTCGTCAGCGCTTCGACCGGGCCGAGCAGCGCGACATAGAGCTCGTTGGCGAGCGCGAGGTCGAACAGGCCGGATTTGCCGGAGGCATCGTGCGCCTTGCCGACGTCGAGCCCCTTGCGGAACGCCGACACTTTCCGCGCCAGCGCGTCGGCGCCGAGCGGAATCTCCCTCCAGTCGACGCCCTCGCGCGTGATCGCGATGACATAGCCCTGCTTGTCCACGACGGAATAGATCGTCATCGCTTCATCGGCCGACAGCAACGGCTGGATGTCCTTCACCGCGAGCGGCAGCGGATTTGAGAACGAGGCATAATCGGGAAACTCGACKKCGAGCGTCTTCTGCAACCCGGCGCGCTCGCTCGCGATCGCGGCGATCCGCGTGCGGCTGCGCTGCTCGGCCGCGACGTCGCGTTGCGCGGCTTGTTTGGACACCGCCGTGGTGATCGCCTTGTCGAGCGCCTCGGCCTCGGCCGCGAGATCCTGCTCCTTGCGCACGAGCTCGGCGAGCCGGTCGCTGCCGGCCGCAAGCCGCACCGCGAGCTTGTTCACGGCGGAGGCGGCGGAAGATTGCGTGCCGCGCTGGATCGCGGCCAGCGCCTCGTCCAGCGCCTTGTCGTCGGAGAGGAGATGCTGCTGCCGCGCGGAAAACAGGATCGGCAGCACCACACGCAGCTGTGCGCGGCCGCTGCGAAGCGTCCTTTCCGCCAGCGGCAGGGCATCGGCCGTGCGCCCGGAGACGTAGAGGAAATAGGCGAGGTTGCTGGTCGAGGTCACGACGTCGGGATGTTCCGGCCCAAGCGCACGCTCGCGGATCGCAAGGGCGCGCCGGTAGAGCGGCTCGGCATCGCCATAACGCTGCTGGTGCTCGTAGAGCCCGGCGAGATTGTTCAGCGAACGCGCGACGTCGGGATGATCCGGCCCCAGCACCTTTTCGCGGATCGCGAGCGAGCGCTTGATCGGCGCCTCGGCATCGGCATCGCGGTTGAGGTCGCGATCGACCTGACCGATGTTGTTCAGCACCGTGGCGACCGCGGGATGCTCGGGCCCGGCGGCCTTCTGATAGATCGCGAGCGCCCGCTGGAACAGCGGCTCGGCGTCGGCAAAATGCTCCTGCTTCACGTAGAGCGTGGCGAGATTGTTGAGGGCCTGGCCGACATCGGGATGCTCGCGCGACAGCGCCTTTTCGCGAATGGCCAGCGCACGCTTGAACAGCGGCTCGGCTTCAGTGAAGCGGCCCTGTCGCTGATACAGCGCGGCGAGGTTGCTCAGCTCGGGCGCGATCAAGGCGGTGTCGAGGCCGAGCGACTTCTCCATCAGCGCGATGGCGCGTTTGTAGATCGGCTCGGCGAGGTCGTCGCGCCCCTGGCCGGCATAGACCTGGCCGAGATTGTTGAGCGCGGCGGAGAGTTCGCGACCGTCGTTGCCCTTCTCCAGGCTCGCCACCATGGCCTGCGCCAGCGGCAGCGCTTCGGCATATTTGCCGGCCTGGTTGAGTGCGTTGATCCGCGCGCCCTGTGCGGCGAGATCCGCCTTCTGGGCAAGACCGGGCGTGGCAAGCGACGTGGTGATCGCGAGCGCCAGACCCGCGGCCAACGCCAAACGACGATGTGTCATGAGCCCTCTCGCTGCCAATCCCGAACCGGTCACGGTGTTGGGTCGCAGCGATGGGCGGCGGCGTTCAAAGGGTTGCGCTCTGGTCCACCTTCATGCGCGCTTCGCCCGCGAGGCGAACCAGCATCTTGCGGAGCGCCGTGCCATCGGTCACCCGCTCCGGAAACTCCAGCCGCAGCGCGGTCTGGCCGTCCTGCATGTCGAGGCCTTCAGGGTCACAACCGGTGCAGCGCCAGTCGCCGGCAGCGGCGCCG
This sequence comes from Bradyrhizobium sp. P2_E8, assembly GCF_056403875.1. Taxonomy (NCBI): domain Bacteria; kingdom Pseudomonadati; phylum Pseudomonadota; class Alphaproteobacteria; order Hyphomicrobiales; family Nitrobacteraceae; genus Bradyrhizobium; species Bradyrhizobium sp. P2_E8. The sequence continues at coordinate 4,801 of NZ_JBFUES010000268.1, read as the reverse complement.
AGCAGCCTGGTCGCATAGAGGCCCATGGCGTCGCGGTGGTCGGCATTCATGTGCTCTACCGCGCCCTCCTCCGCCGCCAGCAGGTCCTCGGCACCGCTGAGGTCGGTGAGGAACTGCTCCGGCTTGAGGTCGACGATCCGGCCGAARCCGGCCACCAGATGGGTTCCCGTGGGCCGGATCCTGAAGAACGAAAAATCCTTGAACGAAACAAAGGCTTCTGCCGACGGGTGGGCATTCAGATACCGCCGCTGAAGCAGATCCGTCTCGGCGCCGGCCTGCTCCGCCCGGCCGGACAGCATGATCCGGGCGCCCTCCAGCGGATCGCCAGCGGCACGCTCGTCCAGCATCAAGGAGACCCGGCCATCTGCCAGAATGTTCCTGGTGTGCACGGCCAACCCCGAGATCAGCAGGATCGGCGAGCCATCCGGGTGGCTCGCCAGATTGACCAGGGAACAATAGGGATCGCCGCTGCCCACCATCAACGTCGCGAGAGCGCCCTGCCGCGACCGCCTGAGCAGCGATTTGGCGAGCTTTCCGGGGTCGAAATCGGGGGTCGGTTGCATGGGCTTTCTCTGGTCAGGTGGTTGCAAAGGGGGTCTTTTTTCGGCTAAACGGGGATCCGGTTATGGGTCGGGATGCGGCGAATCTGCCGTGTTTCGTGGAACTTGGTCACACTTCAGCCCAGCTTGCATTGCTCGGTGACAAAGTTCGAACGCCAAGTTCGGGACCCATGTATGCGGCGCATCACTGGATTGCTCGCCGTTTCAAGCCACGACCCAAAACGGAAAGCAGAAAGCAGAGGCTCATGCCCACAATCGCTTTGGTCGACGACGACCGCAATATTCTCACATCCGTCTCGATCGCGCTGGAAGCCGAAGGCTACCGCATCATGACCTACACCGACGGCGCCTCCGCGCTTGACGGTTTTCGCACCACCCAACCGGACCTTGCCATCCTCGACATCAAGATGCCGCGCATGGACGGCATGGAGACGCTGCGCCGTCTCAGGCAGAAGTCCGACCTGCCGGTAATCTTCCTGACCTCCAAGGACGAAGAGATCGACGAGCTGTTCGGCCTCAAGATGGGCGCCGACGATTTCATCCGCAAACCGTTTTCGCAGCGGCTGCTGGTCGAGCGCGTCAAGGCGGTGCTGCGCCGCTCGGCGCCGAAGGACCCGACCGTCGCGCCGAAGGAGAACGACGCCAAGGCGCTCGACCGCGGCCTTTTGCGCATGGATCCCGAACGCCATACCTGCACCTGGAAGAACGAGCCGGTGACGCTGACCGTCACCGAATTCCTGATCCTCCAGGCGCTCGCGACCCGGCCCGGCGTGGTGAAGAGCCGCAATGCGCTGATGGACGCCGCCTATGACGATCAGGTCTATGTCGACGACCGCACCATCGACAGCCACATCAAGCGGCTGCGCAAGAAGTTCAAGGTGGTCGACAACGAGTTCGAGATGATCGAGACGCTGTACGGCGTCGGCTATCGTTTCAAGGAAGCCTGAGGCAGCAGGCGCCTTCACGAATGTCCGGAGCATTGCCGGTTCTCGTTCCATCGGGACCGGGATGGCTCTAGGATGCGGGGACCTTCGCACGAGCTGTCCTAACGCGGGCGTAAGCATTGCTGGACCGAACGCAGCCTGACCCGAACCAGAGCGCCGAGGATATCGCATCCGACGGCGTTCCGGAGCACGTTGCCGAAGACAAGCCGGCCGCGCAGGGCTGGCGGCCGCTGAACTGGCTGAAGCGCGCCGGGCAGTTCTTCTTCGCACTGTCCTTCTCGAGCCTGACCCGCCGCATCGTCTCGCTCAACCTCGCCGGCCTCGTCGCGCTGGTGGCGAGCATCCTGTACCTGTCGCAATTCCGCGCCGGCCTGATCGACGCGCGCGCGCAGAGCCTCCTGGTGCAGGCCGAGATCATCGCCGGCGCGATTGCAGCGTCCGCGACCGTGCAGACCAACGCCATCACCATCGACCCCGACCGGCTGCTCGACCTCAAGCCGGGCGAGACCTATGGCGGGTCGGACGACTATTCGCCGCTGGACTTTCCGATCAATCCGGAGCGCGTGGCGCCGGTGTTGCGCACGCTGATCTCGCCGACCAAGACCCGCGCCCGCATCTACGATCCGAACGGCAGCCTGCTGGTCGACAGCCGCAGCCTCGATACCGTGGTGCGCCTGCCCCTGCCGTCGCTCTCCGCCGAGAAGCCCGGCATCGTCGAGCGCGGCATGGTCGCGGTGCGCACCTGGCTGAACCGCGGCGACCTGCCGCTCTATCGCGAGCTCGGACCCGAGAACGGCAATGGCTATGCGGAAGTGGCCGATGCGCTCCACGGCGAGAAACGCTCGATGGTGCGCGTCAATCCGCGCGGCGAGGTGATCGTCTCGGTCGCGGTCCCCGTGCTGCGCTCGCGCGCCATCCACGGCGCGCTGATGCTGTCCACCCAGGGCGACGACATCGACCAGATGGTCACCGCCGAACGCCTCGCCATCCTGAAAGTCGGCGGCGTCGCCGCCGCGGTCATGATCATGCTGTCGCTGCTGCTCGCCAGCACCATCGCCGGTCCCGTGCGCCGCCTCGCCGACAGCGCCGAGCGCGTCCGCCGCCGCATCAAGACCCGTGTCGAGATCCCCGACTTCACCCGCCGCCGCGACGAGATCRGCCATCTGTCCGGCGCGCTGCGTGACATGACCAATGCGCTCTACAGCCGCATCGAGGCGATCGAGATGTTCGCCGCCGACGTTGCGCACGAGCTGAAGAATCCGCTGACCTCGCTGCGCTCCGCGGTCGAGACGCTGCCGCTGGCGCGCAACGAGAACAGCCGCGCCCGCCTGCTCGAGGTGATCGAGCACGACGTCAAGCGGCTCGACCGCCTGATCTCGGACATCTCCGACGCCAGCCGGCTCGATGCCGAATTGCAGCGACAGGACGCGGTTCCGGTCGATCTGCGCCGCCTGCTCGGCACGCTCGTCTCCGTCGCCAACGAAACCAAGCTCGGCCACGACGTCGCTGTCGAGGCGCGCTTCGAGGGCCGCGGGCCGAGCGACACGTTCGCCGTGACCGGCCACGACTCACGGCTCGGCCAGGTGGTCTCGAACCTGCTCTCCAACGCGCAATCCTTCTCGGAAGCCGGCAACAAGGTGCGCCTCACCTGCCGCCGCGTGCGCGGAGAGATCGAGATCGTGATCGACGATGACGGCCCCGGCATTCGCGATGACGCGCTGGAGCGCATCTTCGAGCGCTTCTACACCGACCGTCCGCATCAGGGCTTTGGCCAGAACTCCGGTCTCGGGTTGTCGATCTCCAAGCAGATCGTCGACGCCCATGGCGGGCGCATCTGGGCGGAGAACCGCCCCGGCCCCATGGACGCCGACGGCGAGCCGACGGTCGCCGGCGCGCGCTTCGTGGTGAGGCTGCCGGCGCTATGAGCGACGGCGGGCCCAGCGTGCACGCCTCCGCGGTCAAGGTCGGGAATCTGGCAGTGCTGATCCGCGGCCCGTCGGGCTCCGGCAAGTCGCGCCTTGCCTTCGATTTGATCATGGCGGGCCGCGCCGGCGTGGTCGAAAGGGCCGTTCTGGTCGGTGACGACCGTGTCCATCTGGCGACAGTCGGCGATGAAATTGAAGTCCGCCCCGCGCCGCCGCTGGCCGGCCTGATCGAAATCCGGGGCCTCGGARTCCGCCGCTGCGACTTCGTGGAGCATGCGACCGTCGGCCTCGTGGTCGACCTTGACGCCGCGGACGCGGAACGGCTGCCGCCGGCCGAATCCCTGAAAACAAGCATTTTAGGTGTCGAAATACCGCGAATCCCGGTTAGCCGCGACTATTCGCCCCTCCCACTGGTTGTCGCGGCCTTGACCACTACCAAGAGTTCATCTTCCGTTAATCCCTCAGGCGATTGTTTGAAGGGAAATGGTAACCATATGAACCCCACTATCGCGACCGAATAGACCGGCGCAGCTCCCCTTATCCATCCGTCTAAGTTCAGGGAGATACGCAACATCCCCTCTTGCGCAGGGGCTCTGGATGGTCAAAGTGGCGCGTTCGTGCGGTGCACCAAAAGCGCCCGCGAGGAGTTTTCCGATGATTGGTCTAGTACTTGTGACCCACGGGCGCCTTGCCGACGAATTCAAGGCAGCGCTTGAACATGTCATGGGCCCACAAAAGCAAATCGAAGCGATTACGATCGGCGCTGAAGACGATTCCGATCTGTGCCGAAGCGACATCATCGAGGCGGTTAACCGCGTCGATTCCGGCGATGGCGTTGCGATCCTCACCGACATGTTCGGCGGCACGCCATCCAACCTGGCAATATCCTGCATGAGCCGGCCGAAGGTCGAAGTGCTCGCGGGCATCAACCTTCCCATGCTGGTGAAGCTCGCCAAGGTGCGCGAGGAACGCGCGCTGCCCGACGCGATCGCGATGGCCCAGGAAGCGGGTCGCAAATACGTCACCATCGCCAGCCGCGTGCTCGCCGGCAAATGAGCGACGACGCGCCGCAAGCCGGGACGGGCGTGCCCGCGGGCGCGATCTCCAAGGAGCTCCTGATCATCAACAAGCGCGGCCTGCACGCCCGCGCCTCGGCGAAATTCGTCCAGGCGGTCGAGCGCTTCAACGCGCAAGTGTGGGTGACGCGCGGCGGCGAGACTGTCGGCGGCACCTCGATCATGGGCCTGATGATGCTCGCCGCAGGACCCGGCACGACGATCACGGTCGCTGCGGCTGGTACGGATGCCGACGCCGCGCTCGCGGCGATCACCGAGCTCGTTGAAAGCAAGTTCAACGAGGAAGGGATTTAGGC
>NZ_JBFUES010000267.1:0-7971 GCF_056403875.1 Bradyrhizobium sp. P2_E8 | reverse complement strand
CCGAGGCGCCGTTCGTCGGCACCGGCATGGAAGGCGTCGTTGCCCGTGACTCGGGCGCCGCGATCGCGGCGCGCCGCTCGGGCGTCATCGACCAGATCGACGCCACCCGCGTCGTGATCCGCGCCACCGAAGATCTCGATCCGACCAAGTCGGGCGTCGATATCTACCGGCTGATGAAGTACCAGCGCTCCAACCAGTCGACCTGCATCAACCAGCGTCCGCTGGTGAAGGTCGGCGACATCGTCAAGAAGGGCGACATCATCGCCGACGGTCCGTCGACCGACCTCGGCGAACTCGCGCTCGGCCGCAACGTGCTGGTCGCGTTCATGCCGTGGAACGGCTACAACTTCGAAGACTCGATCCTGCTCTCCGAGCGGATCGTGAAGGAAGACGTCTTCACCTCGATCCACATCGAGGAATTCGAGGTGATGGCCCGCGACACCAAGCTCGGGCCTGAGGAAATCACCCGCGACATTCCGAATGTCTCGGAAGAAGCGCTCAAGAACCTCGACGAAGCCGGTATCGTCTACATCGGCGCGGAAGTGCGCGCCGGCGACATCCTGGTGGGCAAGATCACGCCGAAGGGCGAAAGCCCGATGACGCCGGAAGAAAAGCTCCTGCGCGCCATCTTCGGCGAGAAGGCCTCCGACGTTCGCGACACCTCGCTGCGCGTCCCTCCGGGTGTGCAGGGCACGATCGTGGAAGTGCGCGTGTTCAACCGCCACGGCGTCGACAAGGACGAGCGTGCGCTGGCGATCGAGCGGGAAGAGATCGAGCGTCTGGCCAAGGACCGCGACGACGAGCAGGCGATCCTGGACCGCAACGTCTACAACCGTCTTGCCGAGCTCCTCGAGGGGCGGCAGGGCATTGCCGGTCCGAAGGGCTTCAAGAAGGACACCAAGATCACCCGTGCGGTGCTCGAGGAGTACCCGAAGTCGCAGTGGTGGCTGTTCGCCTCGCCGAACGACAAGCTGATGGCCGAGATCGAGGCCATGCGGAAGCAGTACGACGAGTCGAAGAAGGGGCTCGAGCAGCGCTTCCTCGACAAGGTCGAGAAGCTTCAGCGCGGTGACGAATTGCCGCCCGGCGTGATGAAGATGGTCAAGGTCTTCGTCGCGGTGAAGCGCAAGATCCAGCCCGGCGACAAGATGGCCGGCCGCCACGGCAACAAGGGCGTGGTGTCGAAGATCGTGCCGATCGAGGACATGCCGTTCCTCGAAGACGGCACGCATGCCGACATCGTGCTCAATCCGCTGGGCGTGCCCTCGCGCATGAACGTCGGACAGATCCTCGAGACCCATCTCGGCTGGGCTTGCGCCGGCCTCGGCAAGCGTATCGGCCAGACCGTCGATGCCTACCTGTCGAAGCAGGACATCAAGCCGCTGAAGGAAACCTTGAAGAAGGTCTACGGCGAGGACGAGACGATCAAGTCGCTCAACGACAACGAACTGATCGAGCTCGGCCACAATCTGAGCCGCGGCGTGCCGRTCGCGACGCCGGTGTTCGACGGCGCCAAGGAAGCCGACATCGAGGAGATGCTGAAGCTTGCCGGTCTCGACGCTTCGGGTCAGTCGACCGTCTATGACGGCCGCACCGGCGATCCGTTCGATCGCAAGGTGACGGTGGGCTACATCTACATGCTCAAGCTGCACCATCTCGTCGACGACAAGATCCATGCGCGTTCGATCGGTCCGTACTCGCTCGTCACCCAGCAGCCGCTGGGCGGCAAGGCGCAGTTCGGCGGCCAGCGCTTCGGCGAAATGGAGGTTTGGGCGCTCGAGGCTTACGGCGCGGCGTACACGCTCCAGGAGATGCTGACGGTGAAGTCGGACGACGTCGCCGGCCGCACCAAGGTGTACGAGGCGATCGTGCGCGGCGACGACACGTTCGAGGCCGGTATTCCGGAATCGTTCAACGTGCTGGTCAAGGAAATGCGCTCGCTCGGCCTCAACGTCGACCTGCACAACTCCAAGATGGGACCGGCGCCGACGTCGGAAGCGGCCGAGTAATTCGACCATTCATGCCCGGCCGTCTCGGCCGGGCATTGGCGCCCCTCCTGAGGCCTTGAGGGCAGGGCGCCCCGCTCGAGTGATTTTCGAATTTGCCGCCGGAGGCGACCGGCGCGCGAGGAGAAGACGATGAACCAAGAAATTATGAATCTCTTCAATCCGACGACTCCGGCTCAGGTCTTCGACCAGATCCGGATCTCGATCGCGTCTCCAGAGAAGATTCTGTCCTGGTCCTACGGCGAGATCAAGAAGCCGGAGACCATCAACTACCGTACCTTCAAGCCCGAGCGCGACGGCCTGTTCTGCGCCCGCATCTTCGGGCCGATCAAGGACTACGAGTGCTTGTGCGGCAAGTACAAGCGCATGAAGTACAAGGGCATCATCTGCGAGAAGTGCTCGGTCGAGGTCACGCTGTCGCGCGTCCGGCGCGAGCGCATGGGCCATATCGAGCTCGCAGCCCCGGTCGCCCACATCTGGTTCCTGAAGTCGCTGCCCTCGCGCATCGGCCTCCTGCTCGACATGACGCTGAAGGATCTCGAGCGGATCCTCTACTTCGAATACTACGTCGTGCTGGAGCCGGGCCTCACCGCGCTGAAGGACCGTCAGCTGCTGTCGGAAGACGAGTATCTGAAGGCGCAGGACGAGTACGGCCAGGATTCCTTCACCGCCATGATCGGCGCGGAAGCGATCCGCGAGCTGCTCAAGGGCATGGACCTCGAGAAGCTCGAGGCCTCCTTGCGCGTCGAGATGCAGGAGACCGACTCCGACATCAAGCACAAGAAGCTCGCCAAGCGCCTGAAGATCGTCGAAGCGTTCCGCCACTCCGGCAACAAGCCGGAATGGATGATCATGACCGTGGTCCCGGTGATCCCGCCGGACCTGCGTCCGCTGGTGCCGCTGGACGGCGGCCGCTTCGCGACCTCGGACCTCAACGACCTCTACCGCCGCGTGATCAACCGCAACAACCGCTTGAAGCGGCTGATGGAGCTGCGCGCGCCCGACATCATCATCCGCAACGAGAAGCGCATGCTTCAGGAAGCGGTCGATGCCCTGTTCGACAACGGTCGCCGCGGCCGCGTCATCACGGGTGCCAACAAGCGCCCGCTGAAGTCGCTCGCCGACATGCTCAAGGGCAAGCAGGGCCGCTTCCGCCAGAACCTGCTCGGCAAGCGCGTCGACTATTCGGGCCGTTCGGTGATCGTGGTCGGTCCCGAGCTGCGCCTGCATCAGTGCGGCCTGCCGAAGAAGATGGCGCTCGAGCTGTTCAAGCCGTTCATCTATTCGCGGCTTGACGCCAAGGGCCTGTCCACCACCGTGAAGCAGGCCAAGAAGCTGGTCGAGAAGGAGCGGCCCGAGGTCTGGGACATCCTGGACGAGGTGATCCGCGAGCATCCGGTGCTGCTCAACCGCGCACCGACGCTGCATCGTCTCGGCATTCAGGCGTTCGAGCCCGTGCTGATCGAGGGCAAGGCGATCCAGCTGCATCCGCTGGTCTGCGCCGCGTTCAACGCCGACTTCGACGGCGACCAGATGGCCGTGCACGTTCCGCTGTCGCTCGAAGCGCAGCTGGAAGCGCGCGTCCTGATGATGTCGACCAACAACATCCTGCATCCGGCAAACGGCCAGCCGATCATCGTGCCGTCGCAGGACATCGTGCTCGGTCTCTACTACGTCTCGATCATGCGCGAAGGCCTGCCCGGCGAGGGCAAGATCTTCGGCGACATGGCCGAGCTCGAGCACGCGCTGCACGCGAAGGTCATCCACCTCCACACCAAGATCAAGTATCGGTGGCAGGGCATGGACGAGACCGGCAAGGTCTCGACGCGCTGGATCGAGACCACTGCGGGCCGCGTCATGCTCGGCAACCTGCTGCCGAAGAACCCGCGGATTTCGTACGAGATCATCAACAAGCTGATGACCAAGCGCGAGATCTCGGGCGTCATCGACCAGGTCTACCGTCACTGCGGCCAGAAGGAGACGGTGATCTTCTGCGACCGCATCATGGCGCTCGGCTTCTACAACGCGTTCAAGGCCGGCATCTCGTTCGGCAAGGACGACATGGTCGTGCCGCACGGCAAGTGGAAGATCGTCGACACCACCCGTACGCTGGCGAAGGACTTCGAGCAGCAGTACAACGACGGCCTGATCACCCATGGCGAGAAGTACAACAAGGTCGTCGACGCCTGGTCGAAGGCCACGGAAGAAATCGCCAAGGCGATGATGAAGGAGATCTCCGCCACCAAGAAGACGGCGAGCGGAGCCGATGCCGACATCAACTCGATCTACATGATGGCTCACTCCGGCGCCCGCGGTTCGCCGGCCCAGATGCGCCAGCTCGCCGGCATGCGCGGCCTGATGGCCAAGCCGTCGGGTGAGATCATCGAGACGCCGATCATCTCGAACTTCAAGGAAGGCCTCTCGGTGCTCGAGTACTTCAACTCGACCCACGGCGCCCGCAAGGGCCTCGCGGACACCGCGTTGAAGACCGCGAACTCGGGCTACCTGACCCGTCGTCTCGTCGACGTCGCGCAGGACTGCATCATCACGCAGGACGATTGCGGCACCAAGCTCGGCATCAAGATGCGCGCCATCGTCGATGCCGGCACCGTGGTCGCTTCGCTCGGCTCGCGCATCCTCGGACGCACGGCCTGCGAAGACGTGCGTGACAGCTCGGGCAAGGTGATCATCAAGCGCGGTACGCTGATGGAGGAGAGCCACCTCGATGCCATCCAGCAGGGTGGCGTGCAGGAGGTGAAGATCCGCTCGGCGCTGACCTGCGAGCTCGTCAACGGCATCTGCGGCAAGTGCTACGGCCGCGACCTCGCCCGCGGCACGCCGGTCAACCACGGCGAAGCGGTCGGCGTCATCGCGGCGCAGTCGATCGGCGAGCCGGGCACCCAGCTCACCATGCGCACCTTCCACATCGGCGGTGCGGCGCAGCTCAACGAGCAGTCGTTCGTCGAATCCAACTTCGACGGCAAGATCGTGATCCGGAACAAGGCCATCGCCCGCAACAGCGAAGGTCACCTGATCGCGATGGTGCGCAACATGGTGGTGGCGATCGTCGATGCCGACGGCACCGAGCGTGCGACGCACCGTATCCAGTACGGCTCGCGCCTGCACGTCGACGAGGGCGACACCGTCAAGCGTGGCCAGCGCATCGTCGAGTGGGATCCCTACACCCGTCCGCTGCTCACCGAAGTCGAAGGTACCATCGGCTTCGAGGATCTGGTCGAGGGGCAGTCGATCTCGGAAACGCTCGACGAGGCCACCGGTATCGCCAAGCGCGTGGTCATCGACTGGCGCTCGACCCGCGGCGGTTCGGACCTGCGTCCGGCCATCGTGGTCAAGGGCAAGGACGGCAAGGTGCTCAAGCTCGCCCGTGGCGGCGATGCCCGCTACATGCTGTCGGTCGACGCCATTCTCTCGGTCGACGTCGGAGCCAAGGTCAATCCGGGCGACATCCTCGCCCGTGTCTCGACCGAAAGCGCCAAGACGCGTGACATCACCGGCGGTCTGCCGCGGGTGGCGGAACTGTTCGAGGCACGGCGTCCGAAGGATGCGGCGATCATCGCCGAAATCGCGGGCACCATCCGGTTCGGGCGCGACTACAAGAACAAGCGTCGCATCTCGATCGAGCCGATGGACAAGACCGACGAGCCGCGCGAGTACCTGATCCCGAAGGGCAAGCACATCCACCTTCAGGACGGCGACGTCGTCGAAAAGGGCGACTTCATCGTGGAAGGCAACCCGGCGCCGCACGACATCCTGGCGGTCAAGGGCATCGAGGAACTCGCGGCCTATCTGGTCAACGAGATCCAGGAGGTCTACCGGCTCCAGGGCGTGCTCATCAACGACAAGCACATCGAGGTGATTGTCCGTCAGATGCTCCAGAAGGTGGAAGTCACCGACCAGGGCGACACGGACATGATCTCCGGCGAGCAGGTCGACAAGATCGAGTTCGACGCGCTCAACGAGAAGGCCAAGGAAGAGGGCAAGAAGATCGCCACGGGGACGCCGGTTCTGCTCGGCATCACCAAGGCGAGCCTCCAGACCCGCTCCTTCTTCTCGGCGGCCTCGTTCCAGGAGACCACCCGCGTCCTCACGGAAGCGGCGGTCAACGGCAAGGTCGATCCGCTCGAAGGCCTCAAGGAGAACGTCATCGTCGGCCGGCTGATCCCGGCGGGCACCGGCGCCTCCATGGCCAAGATCCGCGAAGTCGCGATGAAGCGCGACAAGCTGATCCTGGACGAGCGCGAGAAGCAGGCGGCCGTCGTGTCGCCCGCACCGGAAGCGGAGCTTCCGGCGCTGCCGCCCGCGGAATGATGGTTCATCCGTAGGAATACCGAGGACAATGAAAAGGCCGGCGCAAGCCGGCCTTTTTGCTGCTTTCTTTGCTTGCTGCGATGCAGGATCAACCTTTGTTCATCTTTCCTTCAGGCGTAAAAGCGCTTCTGCTAGGGGAGTTTAGACCGGTGGTCCCGTGACGGGGGCAGGGCCGGAGACCACGGAACTCATATGCTTGATCTCGCAATCGTAGGCGGCGGCCCCGGCGGGCTGATGAGCGCCTGGTATCTGAAGCGTAAGCTCGGCGACCTCTGCCGCGTCACCATCTACGAGGCATCCGACCGGCTCGGCGGCAAGATCGTCACCCGCAAATTCGATTCCGCGCCCGCGATGTACGAGGCCGGCGTTGCCGAGATCTACGACTACTCGATGACGGGGCCGGATCCGCTGCGCGAGCTGATCCAGCATTTCGGGCTTCAGACCATTCCGATGGATGCCGAGCAGGTGCAGTTCGGCGGCGAGCTGCTGAACGACGTGCCGGGCATGCGCCGCAAATATGGCGCCAAGACCGCGGCCGCAATCGAGGCGTTCCGCCAGCGCTGCGCCGAGGCGATGTCGCCGATCGAATATTACGAGGGTGTCGGCGCGCACGACAACGAGAATCCCTGGGCCTACAAGACCGCCGAGCAGGTGCTCGACGAGGAGGTCGAGGACGAGACCGCAAAGCGCTTCTTCAAGGTGATGGCGCGCTCCGACATCGCGACCGAGAGCCACAACACCAACGGCCTCAACGCGCTCAAGAACTACCTGATGGACGTCGACGGCTATATCGGCCTCTATTCGATCCAGAACGGCAACGAGCAGCTGATCGAGTGCCTCCAGTCGGAGGTCAATGCCGACATCCAGCTCAATCACCGTGTGCTCGCCGTCGGCAAGGCGCCGACCGGCCGCTACCAGCTCAAGATGATGAACGGCAAGGGGCCGGAGACGCGCGACTTCGATCTCGTGCTGGTCTGCCTGCCGCATTCCTGGCTCGGCACCGTCGGCTGGGAAGGCGAGCAGCTCCGCAAGTCGATGGTCAAGCACGTCTCGTATTTCGACCGTCCCGCGCATTACCTGCGCGTCTCGATCCTGTTCGACTCTCCGTTCTGGGGCGACAAGATTGCCGGCGCCTGGTTCATGTCGGAAGCCTTCGGCGGCTGCTGCGTCTACAACGAGGGCGCGCGCCACGACGTCGGCAAGCACGGCGTGTTGAACTGGCTCATTCCCGGCTCCGACGCGCTCGCCTTCGCCAATCTCTCGGATCAGGAGCTGATCGACGCCGCGCTGAAGTCGCTGCCGGCTTCCCTCGGCGATGCGCGCGCGCATTTCATGGAAGGCAAGATTCACCGCTGGCTGTCGTCGGTGAACGCGATTCCCGGCGGACTGCCCGTGCGCGACGTCATGACCAATCACCGGCCCGAGCCGAAGGAGCATCCCGGAATCGTCGTGGTCGGCGACTATCTGTTCGACTCGACGCTGAACGGCTTGCTGGACTCCTCGGATGCGGCGACCGACATCATCCTGACCGAGATGATGCGCCTGCGCCGCGAGCGCGCCCAGGACGACAAACCGCTCTCCGACAAGATCGATCGCGACTATTTCGAGAATTATCGCGGCCTCGGCCCCTATAGCG
>NZ_JBFUES010000266.1:0-7979 GCF_056403875.1 Bradyrhizobium sp. P2_E8 | reverse complement strand
CCGCGGGTCCGGATAGCTGGCGCTGAGCGTAGGGTGCGGCGAACAAGTGGACGCCGGCGTGGTCGATGGCGAACAGCGGGGCCAGGTTCGTCGCCCCCGAATCCTCGATCAGCTCGGAGCGCCGGTTGTCCAGCACGAGCCACTGCCCGTCGAGGCGCGCGGCGAGCACGGCGTGGTCCTGCCGCACGGCGCGGTCACGGACGAGCATGAGCCGGAGATCCTCGCGCGGAAATCCGGCTTCGCGCAGTGCGACGTATTTTGCGATCGCATAGTCTTCGCAATCACCCTTTGCCGTCGCGAAGGTCTCCAGCGGCGAGCTCCAGCGATCGGCCTCGCCATGCTGCGCATAGTCGCTCACGTAGCGGACGACCATGTTGACCGCGCGGTTGGCCTCATCGAGTCTTGCGCGTCCCGATTTCGATTTGACGGCGCCGATCAATCGCAGGAACTGGGCGGCGTTCGAGGGGCAGTTGCCGGCGTCGGTCTGGCAGCCTCTCAGTGTCTCTGCATCCCTCGCCAGCCGGGTCTCGAGGCCCCGCCATTTCTGCCACAACAGGCCTTCGGGCGCGCGGAAGGTGAAGAGGCCAAACGGCTCGTCGCCTTTCGCCGGCGCGGGCCTCGGCTCAGGGGCCGCGTCGGTCGCGATGTTGGAAGGCGTCAGCGCCGCAAGGCGGACTGCATTCGGCCCGCGGCCGCGCATGGCATCGAGCTTCGCCAGCACGTCGTTGATGCGGAAGAACGTCGCGGGTGCCCGCGCTGCTGCGTCAATGCCGGGTGCGAGAGTTTCCTGAGCGTGCTGAGCCAAGACGTCCTGAGCCGGGACGTCCTGAGCCGAGGCGTCATCGGCCCGGACAGGCGATGTCGCGCTGGCAACGATCAATGCGGCCAGCGCTGCGCCAAGCGCGCACAGGCCTTTCCGCTGCAATTCCCAATGCAGTGTCATAGACGACGTCCCCTGCGCCGGGAGCGTCGTCAACGTCTATCGCGTCGATCCACGCCCCGATCCTGTTGTCGGATCGAGACTGAGGTCTGCGACGCTTAGGCGAGGTTAAATCAGGGGGAGGGCGGCGGTCTTGTCGCAAAGGCGGTCAATCCCGCGCTTCGAGGGATCGGCAAATTGTCGCCGCGACCTTTGCGCTCTGTTAACCTTGGCGAAGCCTCAACGCTCGCGCAGGGCTTCGTCGCGCAGTGTGCGGGCCGGCCTCACCAGATAATCGAGAACCGACTTCTCGCCGGTCAGCACCTCGACCGTCGCGACCATGCCGGGAATGATCGGGAGCGGCTTCTGCTCCGTGCCCAGGTGGTTCTTCTCTGTCCGCACCATGACGCGGTAGAAGCTCTCCTGGCGCTCCGGCGTCTTCTCGCCCTTGTCGTCGACGATCGTGTCGGCGCTGATCCGCTCGACCTTGCCCTTCAGCGAGCCATAGACCGAGGAATCGTAGGCCGAGATCTTCACCACCGCGTCCTGGCCGGGCCGGATGAAGGCGATGTCCTGCGGCTTGATGCGACCTTCGACCAGCAGTGTGTCGTCGAGGGGAACGATGTCCATCACGTTGGCGCCGGGCTGCACGACCGCCCCCACCGTGGTCACGTTCAGCTTGTTGACGATGCCGTGCACGGGTGCCTTGAGGTCGGTTCGCCGGACCCGGTCCTGCGCTGATTTGATATTTTCATCGAGCACGGCCAGATCGCCCTTGGACTTCGCAAGATCTTCGTCCGCCTGGGAGCGGAAGGAGGAGATCGTGCTCGCGATCTTGGATTGGGCCTCCGCGAGTTGTCCTCGCATCTCGGTCGCCTGGCGGTCGAGCCGCAACATCTCGATTTCCGGCACCACCTTTTGCTCGTACAGCTTGCGCGTCAACGCCAGCTCCCGATCCAGCAGTTTGAGTGTGCCGCCGAGCCGGGCCACCTGCTGGTTCAGGACGTCGACATCCTGCGCCAGTTTCTGCGCGCGCATCTTGAACACACTGCTTTCCGTGGCCACGGCCGACGGCACCACCTGGTCAAGCTGATCGGGAAAGATCAGCTCGCCCTTTCCCCTGGCTTCGGCCTCAAGTCTGGTGACACGGGCCGCCATCGCAGCCCGCCGTTCCCTGATCTCGCCGAATTCGGATGCAAACTTCGTATCGTCGATGCGCATCAGGGATTGGCCCTGCTGGACGATCGATCCCTCCTGGACGAGGATATCGCCGACGATCCCGCCTTCGAGCGACTGCACCACTTGCATTTGGCGCGCGGGTACAACGCGGCCATTTCCTCGCTTGACCTCGTCCAGCACGGCGAAATGAGCCCAGACCAGGAACGTGGCGAGCAGGGCAAGGGATGCGACAAGCAGCATGCGGGAGGTCCGCGGCGCGCGAAGCGCGGCGGCGGCCCGAACATCGTTGGCAAACGCGAAATCAGACGACATTGGTTCTGGCCATGGGTGAGGCGGGTTGCTCGGCAGCCGCCGGGTTCTGGCTCGGCGTCGATGGCGCCGGCTTGCCCTGCAGGAGCGCGAGAACCTTGTCGCGGGGGCCGTCGGCAATCAGCCGGCCGTTGTCGAACAGCAGCAGGCGGTCGACCATATTCAGCAGTGAGAGGCGATGCGTCGAGATCAGAATGGTGATCTGCTCTTCGCGCAGCGCCCTCAGGCGCTCGAGAAATTCGGCTTCGCTGCGAATGTCGAAATGGGCGGTCGGTTCGTCCAGAAACAATATCCGCGGCTTCCTGATGAGCACCCGCGCAAGGCCGATCGCCTGCTTCTGGCCGCCTGAGAGGCTCCGGCCGCCTTCCGAAATGGGCATGTCGTAGCCCATGGGATGGCCCGCGATGAACGTCTCGACGCCCGCCAGGCGTGCGGCGGCCAGCACTTCCTCGTCGGTTGCCTCGGGTTTGCCCAGTGCGATGTTGTCGCGCAGCTTTCCGAAGAAGAGCTCGGTGTCCTGCATCGCAAAGCCAACCCCGGACCGCAGGTCGGACGGATCGTATTGCCGCGAATCGACACCATCGACGAGGATACGGCCCTCCTGCGCCTCATAGAAGCCGAGCAGAAGGCGCCCCACAGTCGTCTTGCCGGATCCGATGCGTCCGATGATGCCGACCTTCTCGCCGCCTTCGATCTTGAAGGATACCTTGTCGAGGGCCTTGCCGGGCGCATTGGGGTAAGTGAAGCTGACGCCGTCGAAAGCGATCGCGCCTTCACGGATTTGTCGCGAGACATAGGCACGCGTAGGGGATCGCTCGCGCTCCAGCGACATGATGCGATCGATGGCCTTCAACGAGCTCAGCGTCTGCGTTCCGCGCGTGATCACCGACGCGATCCCCGCGATCGGTGCCAGAACGCGCCCCGCCAGCATGTTTGCCGCCACCAGCGCTCCGACCGTGAGCTTGCCGTCGAGTATGAGGAATACGCCGACGACGATCAGGGCGAGGCTGGTGAGCTGTTGGGCCGTATTGGCGCTCGTCAGCGCGAGCGAGGCCCAGAAATGGACGTCCTCGCCCGAGCGGGCCGTTGCTGCGACGGATCGCTCCCAGGCCGTTTGCATGCGGGCTTCGGCGCCGGTCGCGCGTATCGTCTCGAGGCCGGACAGCGACTCGACCAGCACGCCATGACGTGCCGCAGCTTCAGCCTGCTGGCGTTTCATGGCCCGGTCCAGCGGGCGCTGCAGCGCCACGCCGATCAGGAGCATGACCGGCAACATCACCAGCGGTATCCAGGCCAGCGGCCCGGCGATCACAAAGAGGATCCCGACAAACAGCATGGCAAACAGCAGATCCGTCGCGGACACGACGCTGCCGGACGTGAAGAACTCGCGCACTGAATCGAAGTCGCGCAACTGATTGGCGAGGATGCCCACCGAAGCGGGGCGCTGCGCCATCTTCACGCCCATCACGTGCTCGAAAATGTTGGCAGCGAGGATGACGTCGATCGTCTTGCCGGTGACATCGATCATGCGGCTGCGAACCGTCCGGAAGATGAAGTCGAACGCAATCGCGAGCCCCATTCCGATCGACAGGGCAATCAGCGAAGGAAGCGCGCCATTGGGGACGACGCGGTCGTAGACGCTCATGGTGAAGAGGGGCGTCGCCAGCGCGAGCATATTTATCAGGAAGGCTGCAAGCGCGATGTGACCGTAGCTGCGCCAATGCAACTTGACCACCGACCAGAACCAATGGCTTCGCGGCAGATCGCCTGCAGCGACGGCGCGTGCGTTGCTCTCGACCGCCGCCCTGACGAAGAATGCGTATCCGGTGTAGTCGGCCGAGATGGCCTGGATCGCGTGAAGCTCGGGGAGACCGGCCGTCAGGGACGGATTGAGGACTTTGACATTGCTTCCGGATTTGTCGAATTCCAGCAGGATCAGCGTCGTCCCATTCTTCATGATAAGGACGGCCGGCAGCACCAGCGCGGGGATATCGGCAATGTCGCGTTTGACGGCTTCGGTCTGGAGGCCCGCGCGCTGAGCTGCACGATCATAGAGGGGAACCGACAACCGACCATCGAGGATCGGCAGGCCGCCTAGCAGTGCCTCGCGGCTAACGGCACGGCCGTGGTACGACGCCAGGTAAATGAGCGATGATGCAAGTGGGTCGTCGCTTTCGGGACGACCTGTCGCTTGCTTCGGTTCAGACGCAACGGCTCGCTCCGCAACGGGGTGGCCATGCATGCGCGTTGACTCGGATGCTCGAAACAACAAATGCGAATGTCCAAAATGAAATGATGCGGAGCGAAAAGCGAACCGTCATTCCAGCATAGCGGAAAACGCACGGAATCATTTGGTAAATCGGCAAAAGCACAACTAAAGGTTAATCTTCGAACCGCCTTTCGCCGATCACGGACCCGACTGTACTCGCGGAACTGGCACTATCTCTGAGCTGGCTCGAATGCCGTCGCCAGCCAGTGCGGCTTTCTATCGGCCGCGTACGCGGTAACGGGAGAGGTGTGCAGTATGACCGGATCGCCGGTGCTTCGCTGCTGCGTGATCCATTCGGATGCTCCCAGCAGGGTCGGCTGATTGGAACGCGACGGCCATCGATCCTTGAACGCCTCAGGTTCGGGCGCTTCGCTCGCGTAGCCCAGACGGGCGGTAACCCGTTCCGGTGCAGGCACCGGGACGTTCAGCGGCTCGGAGCCGGTCTGGGGCAGCTTCACGCGGAGCGTCGGCGCCCTGTAGTCGGGCGTTGCGAAGATCCCAAGATCCATCGGCGCTGCATCGACGGGCGGCGGAGCTTTCAAATATTCGAGCAACGTGCCCATGGCGGCCAAAAGTTGATAGTCGGCGAACACCACGACGCCGCGAGCCGAAGTCAACGAAACCAACGTGTTAAAATACTGGTTCTGGGCATTCAAAAGGTCGATCAGCGAACGCTGGCCAAGCTCATATTCCTTCTGGAATGCCGCAATCGTCTTGCGATCAGCCTCGAGTTGCCGCGTCAGCGCGGCGATTCGTGTCACGGTGACCGTCCGCGCTGCCCAGGCCTTGTCGATGGATTCGATTGCATCGCGCTGAAGGCGTGCATGCCGCGCAGTACTTTCGACGTAGCGCTCGGACATCTCCGACCGTCGCCAGACATCCTGACCGCCGCGGAAGACATCCCAGGACATGACAACCTTGCCGCTGTAGTCGTCGTGCGTAACGCCAAGATAGGGGTACGTATTGTCGTTGTGTGTCGCACGGCCCTCGAGCGAGAAGGTCGGAACAAAAGCGCCGTCCGTCACGCGAAATGCATGCTTTGCCGCGTCGGCGTCGGCCTGCGCGGCCTGAATGGTCGGGTTGAACCGTACCGTGGTTGCAAGGGCCTCGTCGCGGGTCGTCGGCAAGCCGCCCAGCGGTCCCGGGAAGCGAAGATTGATGGGCTCAAGTCCGACGACCTTGCGGAACTTGGCGCGGGACTCTTCCAGGCTCCGGCGGAATTCGGCGAGCGCCGCGCGGGCATTTTCGACCCGTTCGCGGGCCTGTTCGAGATCGCCTTCACCGGCGCGTCCGCCGGAAAAGCGCGTGTTGACGTTGGCGAATATCTTCTCGTGGGTGACGACGTTCTGCTCGCTGAGCGTGACCAGTCGCAGATAGCGCACGACGTCGACATAGGCTTCCGCTGCGTCCAGAGCGATCAATTCGGTACGCTCGCGAACGCGGAAAGCCGCTGCGTTGACGCGCGCCGTCTGCCGCCAGATGTCGTGAATCGAGGCGAAGCCGTCGAACAAGACCTGCCGGACGACGACGGATTCCTGCGATCCGTTTCGCCATGAGCCGCTTCCGGCGACCGGGACGGGCAGGGCGGTGCCGGTTAACACGGCAGCGCTCTGGTCGAATTTTTCGGGACCCCAGCGCGCTTCTACGCGCACCTGCGGAAGCAGCGTGCTCTGGGTCTGGCGAAGCTCGCTCTCGGTTGCGCGGCGGTTGGCCGACGCTTCACCGACCCCGGGATTGGTGCGGACGGCCTGTTTCAACGCGTCATTGATCGAGAACGGTTCGGCGGACGCGCCGCCGCACGGAACCAGTGCAAATGCTGTGAAAACGAGAATGTGCTTGAGCAATTTTACCTCCGCCCGTTTCCGGAATTCGGTCGCGGGGTCCCCCATGAAATTGCCCGAAGTCTCTCAAGGACTGCAGCGACAAGCTAGGCACAATGCGGGAAAATTGAGCAAATGTACGGGGTTGTCGCATTTATGCCACGTCGGAGGCATAACACAGGTGCAATAATACCCCTCTTTTCGGATGAGGAGCGGCGCCGACCTCTGGCGCGGTCAGGTTTCCCCCCGTGCCGTTTTACCTCTCAGGTTGTTGTCGATCCACGATGCCGCATGAGGTGCTGTTCCGCCGACCGACGATTCTGTGCTGGGGAACAGAAACCGGGCTTCGGGCTCAACCCATCGTCCGAATGAGCCCGCCGAGCGTTAGCGCTGCTTCGTCCGTCGGTTCCGCGGCCCCCGTGGTGTGGCGGAAAGCGCCCATATGAGTGCCGACCACCGTCCGGTATCAGCCGTCTGGTTGAAACAGCGCGGTGCCTGCCGAGCGCTCTCCGGCTGTCGAGGCTGCACGCTCTTGAGGGGGAGGAATGCGCGCTTTTTGCTTGCGTCCGGCAAGGCACCTAGATGATTGTGACGGAAGCGTGAACGAATGTACGCAGGCGTGACGTGGTGATTTCTTTCCGTTTATATTCTTCGGATTTCCGATGCGTACTCTGCTTATTATTCTCGGCATTTGGCTGCTCATCAATGTTCTCTTCGTCGTGATCATGATCCCTCCGCGGAAGTCGCGGAGGCCGACTGGCGAGAGAGGACAGAGCGGGCTGTCACCCGCATTGATCAATCCGAATAGCCAGCTGGAAGAGGACGAGGGTTTTTCGCTTCGTCATGCAATCATTGCAATCGCGATCGGCACCTTCTTTTCTCTGAGCCCGCCGTTGCTGCAAGCTTACGATGCGATCGCGGCATTCATCAGAAAGCTCCGCCGAGGGAAGGGGTCCACCGTGAAGACGTCGGACGACGAATAATTCCCGAATTCCATTCCATTCGAGGATCCGTGCCGAGCATGCGGAAATTCGGCAGATCCCTCCTCTGGCTAAATCGGAGCGCGGTCACTTCTCTCCCCGGACCGGCATACAAGAGGGGTGGTCAGGACCTCCCGCCACGCCGCATGATCCCAACGGTCGCCCGATCGCCATCGCTCGGGAGCAGCAAATGCCGTTTGGTTGGCGTCTCTTTGGCGTCGATCAAACGCCGGCTGCATCGCCGCACAATGAAGCAACTTCAGAGCGGCGTGTTTGGATGGGGGAAGCGCCCGACGAAAATGGGAGCGTCGTAACTTGTTGGAATCACGTATAAAAACGGGTACTGAGAATTGAGACGGAGCACTTCACCCGCTCCAATCTCCATTGCGTCCCGTACGAGTTGACCGGGGCGCCCGTTCTGTCAAAGAAGGGCGTCACATCGACGGCCACGAATGCGCGGACCGCCCCGCCAATGGGTACCAGGAGATCGGGATAGCAATGAC
>NZ_JBFUES010000265.1:0-8010 GCF_056403875.1 Bradyrhizobium sp. P2_E8 | reverse complement strand
ATGTTGACCGCAGTATAGACGTCGATGCCGTGGGAGAGCAGCTCTTCGACATCGAGATAGCGCTTGGGATGGCGGCTGCCGGCGGCGTTGGTGTGGGCGAGTTCGTCGACCAGCGCGATTTGCGGCCGGCGCGCGATCACGGCATCGAGATCCATCTCCTCGATCGTCTGGCCGCGGTAGTCGAGCCTCTTGCGCGGGACCACTTCGAGCCCCCGCACCAGTGCCTCGGTCTCGGCGCGGCCATGTGTCTCGACGAAGYCGACCACGACGTCGATGCCGGCCTTGCGCTTGGCATGGGCGCTTTGCAGCATCTCGTAGGTCTTGCCGACGCCGGGCGCGGCGCCGACGAAAATCTTCAGCTTGCCGCTCGCGCTCTCCTCCCGGCGCGCGGCTTCGAGCAGCGCCTCGGGGGACGGACGTTGTTCGGGATCGCGGCGCTGCTGAACCATCAGGCCAATATAATCATCCTGATATTCCCGGCCTAGAGCGCTACTTCGCGGACGCACGATCCAGAGCGAGGTTCAGGGCAAGAACGTTAACCCGGGGTTCGCCGAGGAGGCCGAGCAGACGGCCCTGGGTGTTGGAGGCAACAAGCTGCCTGAGCTGGTCCTCCGATATTTTCCGCGCCTTGGCCACGCGGGGCACCTGGAACTGCGCCGCTTCCGGGGAAATGTCGGGGTCAAGGCCGCTGGCCGAGGTGGTGACGAGGTCGACCGGCACCGCGGCGTTCGGATTCTCGCCCTTAAGCTTGTCCACGTCTTCCTTGAGCCGGTCGGCCAGCGCCTTGCTGGTCGGGCCGAGATTGGAGCCGCCCGAGTTGGCGGCGTTGTAGGGCGCCGAAACGGTCTTGGTCGAATCATTCGGGTCCGGCGCCAGCGTCGCCGAGGGGCGGCCGTGGAAGTACTTGTCGTCCTTGAACTCCTGCCCGATCAGGGCGGAGCCGACCACCTTGCCATCCTTCTCGATCAGGCTGCCTTGCGCCTGCGCGGGGAAGATCGCACCGGCAATGGCGGTCATCGCGAGCGGATAGGCCAGGCCCGTAATGGCGGTGAGCACCAGCAGAAGCACGATGGCGGGGCGGATTTCTCTGAGCATGTGTTTCTCCTATTTCTTTCGTCATTGCGAGCGAAGCGAAGCAATCCAGACGCCAGACCCTCACCCTGAGGAGCCGCGCTTGCGCGGCGTCTCGAAGGGCGAGGCCATCAGCCGGGCCTTCATCCTTCGAGACGCGCGTTCGGCGCTCCTCAGGATGAGGGACTGGCAGTCCCGACCGCCTCGTCACTCGCGTTGACATTTCAAGCCAGGTGTAAAGCGACGACGACGAGGTCGATCGCCTTGATGCCGATGAAGGGAATGACGATGCCGCCAAGCCCATAGATCAGCAGGTTGCGGCGGAGCAACGCACCGGCCCCGACCGCGCGGTAGGCGACGCCCTTCAGCGCGAGCGGGATCAGCGCGATGATGACAAGCGCGTTGAAGATGATCGCCGACAGGATGGCGCTCTGTGGGCTCGACAGGTTCATGACGTTGAGCACGTTGAGCTGCGGGTAGAACGCCAGGAACATCGCCGGGATGATCGCAAAGTATTTTGCGACGTCGTTGGCGATCGAGAAGGTCGTCAGCGCGCCGCGCGTCATCAGGAGCTGCTTTCCGATCTCGACCACCTCGATCAGCTTGGTCGGGTTGGAGTCGAGGTCGACCATGTTGCCGGCCTCGCGGGCGGCCTGGGTGCCGGTGTTCATGGCGACGCCGACATCGGCCTGCGCGAGCGCCGGCGCGTCATTGGTGCCGTCGCCGCACATCGCAACCAGCTTGCCCTTGGCTTGTTCGTCGCGGATCAGCTTGAGCTTGTCCTCGGGCGTTGCCTGCGCCAGGAAATCGTCGACGCCGGCCTCCGCCGCGATCGCCGCCGCCGTCATCGGATTGTCGCCGGTGATCATGATGGTGCGGATGCCCATGCGGCGCAGCTCGGCAAAGCGCTCGCGGATGCCGCCCTTGACGATATCCTTGAGCTGGATGACGCCGAGCAGCTTGCCGTCCTTCGCGACGGCCAGCGGCGTGCCGCCGGCTTTCGAGATCTCGTCGGCGATGATCTGGATCTCGCGGCCGACTTCCGAGAGCGCCGCCGGCTGGATGGCCCGGGCGGTGTTGCCGGAAGCAACCGCCAGCGGCGCGCCGCCGCCGACATAGCTGAGCATGGCATCGACCGCGCCCTTGCGCACCGATGAGCCGCCGGCATCGACGCCGCTCATGCGGGTCTGCGCCGTGAACGGAATGAAAGTGGCCCCCAGCTCGGCCATGTCGCGGCCGCGAATGCCATACTTCTCCTTCGCCAGCACGACGATGGAACGGCCTTCCGGGGTCTCGTCGGCGAGCGAGGCGAGCTGGGCTGCGTCGGCCAGCTCCTGCTCGGTCACGCCGCGCACGGGACGGAACGCGGTGGCCTGGCGATTGCCGAGCGTGATCGTTCCGGTCTTGTCGAGCAGCAGCGTGTCGACGTCGCCGGCCGCCTCGACGGCGCGACCGGACATCGCCAGCACGTTGAAGCGCACCAGGCGGTCCATGCCGGCAATGCCGATCGCCGACAGCAGTGCACCGATCGTGGTCGGGATCAGCGTCACGAACAGCGCGACCAGTACGATCACCGAGATCGAGCCGCCGGCATAGGCCGCATAGCTCGGGATGGTAACGGTGGCAAACACGAAGATGATGGTGAGGCCGGCGAGCAGGATATTGAGCGCGATCTCGTTCGGCGTCTTCTGCCGCTCGGCGCCCTCGACCAGCTTGATCATGCGATCGATGAAGGTCGAGCCCTGCGCGGCGGTGATGCGAACACGGATCCAGTCTGACAGCACCTGCGTGCCGCCGGTGACCGCCGAGCGGTCGCCGCCGGACTCGCGAATGACGGGCGCGGATTCGCCGGTGATGGCGGCCTCGTTGACGGAGGCAACGCCCTCGATCACCTCGCCATCGGAGGGAATGGTGTCCCCCGCTTCGACCAGCACGATATCGCCGACCTTCAGGCTGGTACCCGGCACCAGCTTGAAGGCCTGGCCCGCGCCGGTGAGCAGTTTGGCCTGGCTCTCGGTGCGGGTCTTGCGCAGCGACTCGGCCTGCGCCTTGCCGCGGCCTTCGGCGACGGCTTCGGCGAAGTTCGCAAACAGCACGGTGAACCAGAGCCAGAGGATGATCTGGAAGGTGAAGCCGAGATTCGCGCCACCGGTGACGAGGTCGCGCAGGAAGATCACGGTGGTGAGCGCGGCCACGATCTCGACCACGAACATCACGGGGTTCTTCACCATCAGCCGCGGGTCGAGCTTGGTGAAGGAGGCGCGGATCGCCGGCACTACGATCTTGGGATCGAGCATCGCCGACACGGCGGCACGTTTTTGCAGTTTCATCGTATCCATGGAGGTCACTCCAAACCAATCGGAAGATTGTCGATCAGAAGACTTGTCCGGCGTTCATCGCGAGGTGCTCGACGATGGGGCCGAGTGCGAGGGCCGGGAAGAACGTCAAGCCGCCAATGATCAGGATGACGCCGACGACGAGGCCGACGAACAGCCCGCCCGTGGTCGGGAAGGTGCCCGCCGACGGCGGGATCGATKTCTTGGCGGCGAGCGAGCCCGCGATCGCCATCGCCGGAACGATCATGAAGAAGCGGCCGACGAACATCGCGCTTGCCAGCGTGAG
The DNA here is from genome assembly GCF_056403875.1 of Bradyrhizobium sp. P2_E8. Taxonomy (NCBI): domain Bacteria; kingdom Pseudomonadati; phylum Pseudomonadota; class Alphaproteobacteria; order Hyphomicrobiales; family Nitrobacteraceae; genus Bradyrhizobium; species Bradyrhizobium sp. P2_E8. The sequence goes on along the minus strand of NZ_JBFUES010000265.1, from coordinate 4,317 downwards.
GTTGTAGAAGAGGGTGTTGCCGGTCAGGCCCGCGAAGGCCGAGCCGTTGTTGCCGGTCGCCGACGTGAAGGCATAGAGCACCTCGGTGAAGCCGTGCGGGCCGGCATTCGCCATGGAGGCGACCGCCGCCGGATAGATCACGCCGACCGCGGTCCAGCCGAGATACATCAGCGGCAGCACCAGGATCGCGAGCATCGCCATCTTGACCTCGCGCGCCTCGATCTTCTTGCCGACATATTCGGGCGTGCGGCCGACCATCAGGCCGGCCACGAAGATCGCGAGCACGACGAACAGCAGCATGCCGTAGAGGCCTGCGCCGACGCCGCCGACGATGATCTCGCCGAGCTGCATGTTGATCAGCGGAATCATGCCGCCGAGCGCGGTAAAGCTGTCATGCATGGCATTGACCGCGCCGCATGAGGCGGCCGTCGTGATCACGGCAAACAGTGAGGACGCGACGATGCCGAAGCGGACTTCCTTGCCTTCCATGTTGCCGCCGGTCAGGCCCAGCGCCTGGAGCGTCGAGGTGCCGCCCGCTTCCGCCCAATAGGTGATGGCGACGCCCGCCACGAACAGCACGCCCATCACGGCGAGGATCGCCCAGCCCTGGCGCTGGTTGCCGACCATCCGGCCGAACACATTGGTGAGCGCGGCACCGAGCGCGAAGATCGACAGCATCTGCACGAAGTTCGACAGCGCGGTCGGGTTCTCGAAGGGATGGGCGGCGTTGGCATTGAAGAAGCCGCCGCCATTGGTGCCGAGCATCTTGATGGCGACCTGCGAGGCGACCGGGCCGACCGCGATGGTCTGCTTGGCGCCCTCGAGCGTCGTGGCCTCGACGTAGTCGCCGAGCGTCTGCGGCATGCCCTGCCAGACCAGGAACAGCGTGTAGACGACGCAGATCGGCAGCAGCACGTAGAGCGTACAGCGCGTCACGTCGACCCAGAAATTGCCGACCGTGCGCACCGAGGCGCGCGAGAAGCCGCGGATCAGGGCCATCGCCAGCGCGATGCCGGTGGCCGCCGACAGGAAGTTCTGGTGCGTCAGGCCGAGCATCTGCACGAGATAGGACAGCGTGCTCTCGCCGCCGTAGTTCTGCCAGTTGGTGTTGGTGATGAAGGAGATCGCGGTATTGAAGGAGAGATCCTGCGCAACCGCCGACTGCCCGGCCGGATTGAACGGCAGCACGGCCTGGAGCCGCATCACCCCGTAGATGATCAGGAAGCCGCCGACATGGAACAGCAGCATGGCGACCGTATAGGTCAGCCAGTGCTGCTCGCGTTTCTCGTCGACGCCGGAGAACCAGTAGATGCCGGCCTCGATGGGACGCAGCACCGGCGACAGAAACGTCCGTTCGCCGTTGAACACGCGCGTCATGTACCAGCCAAGCGGCTTGGTCAGCGCGACGATGATCGCGCAGAAAAGAATGATCTGGAGCCAACCGATCACAGTCATGGCATTAACCCTTCAGGCTTTGTGTCCGGCGCAAGAGCGGCAGGAGCAGCGCGAGCAGGCCCGCGACGAGCGCAGCGTCGGCCAGCAGCAATTCGACAAGCAGCAGCACGGGTCAGAACCGCTCGGGCCGCAGCAGCGCGTAGGTGAGATACATCAGCAGGCCGAACGAGACGGCACCGGCGAGCGCATAATCGAAGATCATGATGTGCTCCGTCACAGCCGTTCGCAGGCGTAGGTGTAGCCGATCGCAAGCGCGAAGAAGCCGAAGCCCAGCGCCAGCATCAGAATGTCCATCATGGGAATTCTCCTCGTTGCGCCCTTGTATCCGGCGCAACCGCTTCTCAGACCTCCGGCGGGCGGGTGAGGAAACACAACGGATTTCCGCGGCACCAGCCGGAACTTTTGACCGTGCTGAAGTGCCAGCGCGGGCATAGGTTTTCGAGATGAGGGCTATGGCGAAGTTATAGGAATCTCATAAAGGCGCAGAAAACTTCGGGACGACCGCGGAGGGTGCGTCACGCATTGCGTCCCCGCCCCCGCACACTTATGAAATCCCTATATCTCCCGCCCCCTCCTCATCTCGTTTTCAAATGCCGCTTTGGCCATCTTGGAGACGCCGGCCGACTGACCGACGCCAACTCCGGGAGGCCTGACATGACCGCCGCTCTCCGACGCCTCGACCCACCTTCCCTCAGCCAGCGGCTTCGCGCGGCACCGGCGATGACACCGCCGCTGATGCACGACGTCATCGATCACGCCTGCCGGCGCATCCCCTCACTCGGCGACAGCGAACGCACCACGCGCATCATGCGCCTGATCGACGTCGAAGCCTGGGCAGACGCGGCGCTGGCGCTGATCGAGCTCGAGCTGCCGCTATGGCAGGTCCGCCGCATCGCCTATGACGAGGGCGAGTGGCACTGCGCGCTCTCGCGCGAGCGTGAGCTGCCGGACTGGCTGGACACTGCGGTCGAGGCACGCCACGCCGACCTCGCGCTGGCCTTGCTGTCCGCGTTCGTCGAGGTCCGGGCATTGGCCGTGGACGTGTCGCGGCCGAGCGTTCCCTCCGTTCGCCCTGCGCCGGATCCGCTTTACGAGCCGATCGGCTGCGACAATTTCGGCTAGAGCAGCCTGACGGGTTCACACCTTGTCACAAGCTCCTGACATGCCGCACATGCTGAGCCCGGCGCGCGTGATTGCACGCTTCGCCGTCCGCGTCGTGTTGCTCGCCGCCTTTGCCGCATTCGGCAGCGTCGGCTTCGGCCGAAGCCTTGTCGTTCTGCTCTGGATGTCGATTATCCTGTGCGCGCTCGCCGGCCTCGTCAGGCGCGAACCGCTGTTCGGCGCCGCGCTCAATCATTGGGACGAAGCTGTCGCCTTCGGCGCGCTGTTCGCGCTGGTCCACATTGCCAACGATGTGACCTGAGCGGTCGGCTTTATGACCTTCCTATGAGATCGCCGCGCACCCGCCCTCGAAATCATATTCGCGAGACAGGATATTGAGCGCGCAGGCAGGGACAAACATCCCGCGCCGGCGTCGTTCAGAAGGAATACATCCGTGAAATTCGTCGAACCTCCCTCGTGCAGCTCCGCCTCAACCATCGTCCTCATCGGCCGCAACCGTCGGGGACAATGGGTGGCGCAGGAGCAGAACGGCCTCTATGGCGGCCTGTTCGTCAGCCGTGCCCAGGCCGTCAAGTATGCGCTGTTCGAGAACGGACAGCACCCGGAGACCATCGTCGAGCTGCCGCGCGAGATCGAGCTCGACATGGGCAAGAGCCCCAGCGCCAACATCTCGCAACGCGCCGCCTGAGCCGGCGCCATCAGGCGAAGCACCATGTTCATTCCTCCCTCTGCCTGGTTCACCGGCTTCATTCCGGACCTGCCGACGCCGTTCGACGCGGCGGACGCAATCGACCTCAAGGCGTTCGCCGCGCTCTGCGAGCGCCAGGTCGCGGCGGGCGTCCCTGCGATCGTAGTCTGCGAGACGGCGGGCGAGGCGCCGACGCTCTCCCCGGCCGAGCAGGAGCTCGTCATTCGTACCGCCGTCGACGTTGTCCGCGGCCGCGTGCGGGTCATCGCAGGCGCGATGTCGAATGCGACCGGCCATGCCATCGAGCTTGCGCGACGCGCGGAGGCAGCCGGCGCCGAAGCCGTGATGGCGGTGGTGCCGGCCTACAACAAGCCGATGCAGGAGGGGATGCTCGCGCATTTCCGGGCCATCGCCGGTGCGACCGGCTTGCCCGTGATCCTGCACGATATTCCCTCCCGCACGCTGCGCCCGCTCGCCGACGATTCGCTTCTGCGTCTCGTCGAGTCCCGCCAGTTCGTCGGCCTGCGCGATGCCAGCTGCGACATCACCCGTCCGATGCGCCTGAGCCGGCTGCTGCCGGCCGGCTTTCGCCTGCTCTCCGGCGACGACGTCACCGCCTTCGGCTACATCGCGAGCGGCGGCGACGGCGCGATCTCCGAGGTCGCCAACATCGCGCCGGATCTCTGCCGCACGATCTTTTCGCAGGTCAGGCAGGGCCGCCTGCAATCGGCGCGCTACCTGCACAAGCGCCTCATTCCGCTCATCGCCTGCCTCTCCAAGGACAGCCCGGCAGCGCTCAAGAACGGCTTGGGCGTGCTGGGCCTGATGTCGCCGGCCACAAGATTGCCGATCGTGCCGCTGGACGCCGCCGCGCAGCGGGAGATGGTGCGAGCCTTCGCGGCGATCGCCGACGAGGAACTGATCGACGGCGTCGGCGCCTGACGCGTCGCGAAGCCGTCCGGAAATCGCATGCTGCAATCAGTCGAAGACGCGTCGGCGCCTGACGCGTCGCGAAGCCGTCCGGAAATCGCATGCTGCAATCAGTCGAAGAC
>NZ_JBFUES010000264.1:0-8017 GCF_056403875.1 Bradyrhizobium sp. P2_E8 | reverse complement strand
CATCGACGCCGAGCCGCTCGGCGAGCTGCCCGAGGTCTATCGCAAGCAGCCGATCTTCTACATCACCAACCGCTTCAGCGTCCGCGGCACCAACACCACGGTGAAATGGCCGCGCTACAGCAAGGTCATGGACTACGAGCTCGAATTCGGGATCATCACCAAGAACAAGGGCGCGAACATCTCCGCCGCGAAGGCGAAGGATCACATCTTCGGCTACACCATCTTCAACGATTTCTCCGCGCGCGACGCACAGCGCGTCGAGATGGAAGGACGACTCGGCCCGGCCAAGGGCAAGAGCTTCGACGGCGGCAACGTGATGGGTCCCTGGATCGTGACGCCGGACGAGATCGGCGATCCCTATCGTTTGAAGATGGAAGCGCGCGTCAACGGCGAGACCCGCTCGCAAGGCGTCAGCGAGGGCATGCTGTTCTCCTTCGAGGAGATCATCGCCCACGTCACCCAGGACGAGACGCTGATGCCCGGCGAATTCATCGGCTCCGGCACTGTCGGCAATGGCTGCGGCCTCGAGCTCGGATGGTTTCTCGAGCATGGCGATACGATCGAGCTCGAGGTCGAGAAGATCGGCATTTTGAAGAACCGCGTCGAGCGGCAAGAAGTCTGAAGGGGCGCCTGACGGCCGCCAACGAGAACAATCAACGAGGAAGCGCCATGACGAGCAAGCTGATCGACATTTCCGTCCCCCTCCAGAACGACGTGCCGGCCGACCCGCCTGGCAATCATCCGACGATTCAGTACATCAACCACCAGCAGGGCCTGCCGCGCATGTTGCAGTTCTTCGACGGGTTGAAGGCCGAGGATCTGCCGGACGGGCAGGGCTGGGCGGTGGAGCAGGTCAGCCTCTCGACCCACAACGGAACGCATCTCGACGCACCCTGGCATTTTCACCCGACCATGAATCGCGGCGAGCGTTCCTGGACCATCGACGAGGTGCCGCTGGAATGGTGCTTCCAGCCCGGCGTGAAGCTCGACTTCCGGCACTTGCCGGACGGCTATGTCGCAACGGCCAAGGACGTCGAGGCCGAGCTCAAGCGCATCGGCCATGAGCTGAAGCCGCTCGAGATCGTCGTGGTCAACACCAGCGCCGGCGCCAAATATGGCCGGCAGGACTACGTCACGTCGGGCTGCGGCATGGGCTATGAAGCAACCATGTACCTGCTCGAGCGCGGTGTGCGCCTGACCGGCATCGACGGCTGGAGCTGGGACGCGCCGTTCGTTCATACCGCGAAAAAGTACGCCGAGACGAAGGACGCAAGCCTGATCTGGGAAGGTCACAAGGCCGGCCGCCATATCGGCTATTGCCATCTCGAGAAGCTGCACAATCTCGAACTGCTGCCGTCAACCGGCTTCAAGGTGTCATGCTTCCCCGTGAAGATCGAACGAGCCTCGGCGGGTTGGACGCGAGCGGTCGCGATTTTGGAGAGCTGAGCTTCTCAAGGCCCGCGTTGAGCGGGCCATTTTGCTTTGGTGACTGCACGGGGGCCCCTTTAATCGTGCCGAGCTGCTCGACAAAATCGGCTTTCTCGGATGTCGCTGCGACAGCTATACCATCGCTGTCCTGCTTTCCTTGAAGTGAGCTATCCGATGACCGAGGTCGAGCTTGTCAATGTGTTCACCCACATGGGGCGGGGCGGCAATCCCTGTCCAATTGTCATCGATGCATCGAACCTTCTCGCTGCGGGGATGCAGTCGGTAGCTCAGCAATTTGGGCATGAGTCGGGCTTCGTTCTGCCGTCACCAGGGCTCGAGTCTGACTACGTCTTCCGGTTCTGGGTTCCGCGGCACGAGATGGAGATGTGCGGTCATGCGACGATCGGCGCGCTCTGGGTCCTCGCGACCAAGGGGCGCTTGCCGGGCGAACAGGTCCGCATCGAGACGCGCAGTGGATCGGTGACGGGTTATGTCGATCGTGTGGACTCGGGCGATCCGTCCGTCGAAATCAGCCAGCCCGTCGGCAAGGTCGTTGATCTCTCGCATGCCGAAGAGGAGGACATTCTGTCGACGCTCAAGCTGTCGCGCCGCGATCTGCTTGACCTACCCGTGCAGAACGCCGTCACGTCACGCGTGAAGACGCTCATCCCGATCAAGGGCGTCCGCGAGCTCAGCGAACTGGTGCCGGACCCGGCGCAGATCGAGGCGTGCTGTGGACGGATCGGGTCCACCGGACTCTACCCCTACGCCATCGACCACCAGGGCGAACGACGTTTCGAGGCGCGGCAGTTTCCGAAGTCGTCCGGTTACCCGGAAGATGCTGCCACCGGCATTGCCGCCGCGGCGCTTGCGTTCGGACTGCTCAAGAACGAACTGGTCGAACCCAACAGCGAGCGGATCACCATCATGCAGGGCCGCGCGATGGGAGCGTTGTCCGAGATCCGGGTGCGCCTCGGCTTCGCGGGCAGTAGGCCCGTCGGTTGCCTGCTGGGAGGCTCGGTCACGCGCGCGGAGCAGCACGTCTTGCAGCCTTAGCAGGTCGGCGCAGGGACGGCGGCTACACCTGTGCCTTCAGCGCGAATGCCYTCAGTCCGGAAAGCTCAGGATCATCTTGAGCAGTTTCGGAAATCGCGCGTTGATGTCCTCCTCGCGCAGGACGTTGCGGTGCTGGACGCCCTGCTTTGACGTCCGGATCAGGCCAGCCTCCCGCAGAATGCGAAAATGGTTCGACAGGGTCGACTTCGCCATGTCGGGGCAAGGCGCTGCCTCGGTGCACGACATGCAATCGTTTTGCACGGCCAGGCTTTTGACGATGCGCAGCCGCATGGGATCCGCGAGGGCGCCGAGCACCCCGGCCAATGTAATCTCCTCCCGCGCCGGGTGAACGAACTGCACCATGCCCAAAATATAGCACCTCCCTTGAACTCATTCAATAGTTCACTAGTATTGAACTATTGAATATCGGCATCCTGCCGAACAATGGAGACATGCGATGACCAAGAGACTTGAAGGCAAAGTTGCGCTCGTGACCGGCGCATCCAAAGGCATCGGTGCCGCAATCTCCGCCCGGCTCGCGGCCGAGGGTGCGGCGGTCGCCGTCAACTACAGCGCCAGCAAAGAGGCAGCCGACCGCGTGGTCGCCGCCATCATCGCCAAGGGTGGCAAGGCCGTCGCAGTCCGCGGTAACCTCGCCGATGCCAAGGACGTGAAAAGCGTGGTCGAGGAGACCGTGAAGGCGTTCGGTGCGATCGACATCCTGGTCAACAACGCGGGCGTCTACGAATTCGCACCACTCGAGGCCATCACGCCCGAGCATTTCCACAAGCATTTCGACCTCAACGTGCTCGGCCTTCTCCTGGTCTCGGGTGAAGTGTCGAAGCACTTCAACGCCAATGGCGGAAGCATCATCAACATCAGCTCCGGCGTATCGACCATCGCGCCGGCGAACACCGCCGTCTACACCGCGACGAAGGCATCGGTGGATGCGATCTCCGCCGTGCTGGCGAAGGAGCTGGCGCCGCGCAAGATCCGCGTCAACGCCGTCAATCCGGGCATGATCGCCACCGAAGGCGTCGTGTCGGCCGGCCTGCACGAGGGCGACATGCGCAACTGGATCGAATCCGTCACCCCGCTTGCCCGCATCGGCAAGGCTGAGGAGATCGCTGCCACGGTGGCCTTCTTCGCCTCGGACGAGGCGTCTTACGTCACCGGCGAGACGCTTCACGTCACCGGCGGTCTTCGCTGACGAGGCGCGTGCTCTCGCGGGCGCGACGTCGCTGAAGGCCAAGTTCGGACTTCACCGCTTTGGATGAGAAAATGGCCCGCATTGAGCGGGCCATTTTTGTTTTGGCGACAGACAAGCGTCAGAAATGGATGATGGGCTTGTTGTCCGCTCCCACCAGGCTCGACGGCGCCTCCCCGAACACCAGCCCCTCCGGCTGAAACTTGATCGTCTTCCCGCCCTCGACGAACTCCGCGAAATTCCGCGGCGTGGCCGAGTGCACGCCGTTGGTCAGGAAGTCGTCGATCGCATAGCAGGTGTCGGGCTTGCCGCCRGAGCCTTCGCCCAGGAACTTCTGGAAGTTCTGGCTGGTCACCTTCGCCTTCTTGCGCGCCGACCAGTTGGTGTAGCGGCGGTAGAGCTTTGGCATGATCACCGGGCCCTTGTCGGTCGCGAGCACGTCTGTCTCGTTCTTCCTGGGCTCGCGCAGGTCGAAGTCGAACGCGGGAATCGTCCTGGCGAGATGTTTCCAGACCAGCAGCTTCTTCGTCCGCGCGGTCTTGGCGAGGGCGAGGAAGGCCTTGATCTCGTCGTCGTTCATCGAGGAGTAGAACGTCGGATAGGCAAAGCCCTGTTCGACCAGCCAGTGGTTGATGTCGACCGTCCGGTTCGCGACCGTCACCTCGATGTCGCCGACCAGTCGTCCATAGGTGTCGAACACCTCGTTCGGCGCATCGACATGGGTGAACACCCGGCAGGCCAGCGCCGCCTCGCCGGCACGGCTGAGGAAATCATGCAGCGCCTTGCTCGACGTCGCGCCGAGGAATTGCCGGTAGGGGTGCGTGACCTCGTGATAGGCCTGCCGCTTGGCATCCGTCAGGCCCTTCTTCTCGGCGGGCGACAGCGGCGAGGGCTGGTAGTGCAACTCCGGCGCGTCGATGCCCTGAAGGCGAACGGTCAGCTTGCCGTTCTTGATCGGCGCCGTGTTGGTTCGGCMCTTGACCTTGGCGTTGTCGAAGACGTGGGTCGACTGGAACGGCGAGGTGTCGTTCTTGCGAAAGCGGATCGCATCGGGCGCGATGGCCACCACGACCTTGGTGGTGTCGGCGTCAGACCGCCCCTCCGGCCAGAACTGGCTGACCTCGATGGTGCCTTCGACCTCCAGCAGTCCCACGGGCATCGGCCGCTCCTGTCAACGGGCGCGACGGTCGCCTCGAGCAGGGCGACTCGCGCACGGCTGGAAGGAACGGATCATTTTCGTGCGACAGGCCCATGACGGGGCGCGGCGGCGAGGCCGTGGTGCGCCGCCCGCGGGCGAAGAGAACAAGGCCGCGATCCTTGCCGCCCTCCGCGCGGCGATTGCGATCGCGTCCGACAGCGGCGCGCTGCCGCTGAACCAGAAGGCGGAGGCGATGCTGAACGAGATGCTCGCTCGGGGCGACGAGCTGATCTTGCCGTTCCATCCGCCTGGCGTGCGATCGTACCGTCGGTGGCGATTGTCGGGCCCGATATGCCGTTTTTATTTATTAGATAAAACAAAGACTTAGGCTGCCCTTCTACTGTGCATGGGGTTGTTTTCGATGTTTTGTGAGCCGGCCGCCGCTTCGGCGCGGCCCGGGGCGGTCGCCGCCGCCCGTGATGACGAAGTCTCTTGCGCGGACACCTGGGTCGGCTACCGTTGGCAGTCAGCTAGCCGCAGGGCCAGGTGATCTTTTGATACGGATTTTTTAGCATTCCATTTTGCCGGCGCCGCCATGGCGCGACGCCCACGGGAAGAGGCGGGGCCATGATCACACGAGACCAGTCGGCACTCCTGGCGCCGGTCGAGCGCGACCTGCGGCTCGATCTTTTCCGCGGCATCGGGCTGTGGATGATCTTCCTCGACCACATCCCGCACGACGTCGTGGCCTGGCTGACGCTGCGCAACTACGGCTTCAGCGACGCCGCCGAGTTCTTCGTCTTCATCTCCGGCTACCTCGTCGGCTGGATCTACGGGCCGATCATCGCGGGCGGCTGGTTTCTCGCCGCGCTCAAGCGGCTGTGGCGGCGCGCCGCCGAGATGTACGTCGCCCACATCATGCTGTTCCTTTTGTTCACGGCGCAGATCGCGCGCACCGCGCGCCGCTTCGACAATCCGATGTACGAGCACGAGTTCAACGTGTTCAATTTCCTGTCGCATCCGGACGAGCTGATCGGGCAGGCGATCCTGCTGAAATACAAGCCGGTCAATCTCGACGTGCTGCCGCTCTACATCACGCTGGTGTTCGCCGCGCCCTTCATCGTCTGGTGCCTGGTGCGGCGGCCGAACCTGACGCTTGCGGCGTCCGTGGTGCTCTATGTGCTGTCGCGCTGGTTCGACTGGAACGTGGCGTCCTATCCGCCAGGTAGCCACTGGTACTTCAACCCGTTCTGCTGGCAGCTGATGTTCGTGTTCGCGGCCTGGTGCGGCATCGGCCAGATCGGGAAGATCGCGACATGGGTCTGGTCGAAGGCGGCGATGACGCTCGCGGCGGCCTGGCTCGTCTTCGCGCTCCTGATCGTGATGACCTGGCACGTGCCCGCGCTCGAGGCCCTGATCCCGAAATGGATGATCAAGGCGATCTACCCGATCGACAAGACCGATCTCGACATGCTGCGCTTCACGCATTTCCTGGCGCTGGCGATCTGGGTCACCCATTTCATCTCGCGCAAATGGCGGTTGCTGCACGGACCCTGGCTGCGCCCCGTCATCCTCTGCGGCCAGCATTCGCTGCCGATCTTCTGCTTGGGGGTGTTCCTCTCGTTCTCCGCGCACTGGATCCTGACGCAATACACCAAAGGCGTCTGGGAGCAGCTCGCCGTCTCCGCCGCCGGCATCGTCATCATGATCGGCGCCGCCTGGCTGCTCGGTCGTACCGAGCGGGTGCCGAACCTGTTCGTGAAGGTGACGGAGGTCGAGGATCCCGAGCCCGCAGTCGAAGGCGCTCCGGCGGCGGCCGCGACGCCCGCGAGCCGCTGAAAGCATCATGGCGCCAGCCCGCCATCTCACGGAGAGATCCAACGGAGAGGTTCATGTCCAGACGTTTGTTGACGATCGCCGGCGCTCTCCTGTTCCTGGTCTGCGGCGCCTCCGCACAGGCACCGTCGCCGGAGGCGATGAATGCGGCGCGCAAGCTGGTGGTCACGTTGAAGATCGCGGATCAATACCGCGTATTGCTGCCGCAGCTCCTGCTCAAGCTCAGGCCCGTGGTCGCCCAGGACAGGCCGGAGATCGAGCGCGACTATGATGCGCTGACGGCGCCTGGCTCCGAGATCTACGCTCCGTTCGTCGCCTCGATGATCGATCAGATCGCGGCTCTTTACGCCGCCAGCTTCACCCTCGATGAGCTGCGTCAGATCGAGGCGTTCTACGCCCAGCCGGCCGGACGGAAGTTTCTGGAGAAGTCGGATGCGCTGACGCAGGCGAGCACGCAGATCGGCCAGGACGTCAGCCAGAAGGCGGCCGACGAGCTGAAGCAGCGCCTGATCGAGGCGCTGCGGCAGAAGGGGCACAAGCTCTAAGCGAAAAACAGCGCAAGGCCGCGAGCAGCTAAGGTCCGGTGCGAGCTTCACCCCCCAGGCTGTGCACGTCGGAGATGAACATCACAATCGCCGCCAGGTTCTTGCGTCATGACGCCGGCCGCATGGAATTTGACGGAGCCGACAGCGCCGACTACGCTTCGCGCAAATTGCAAATCTTGGGGAATGGAAATGTCCGGCGACATCGCAGCCACCATCTCGAAAGCGCGCGAGCATTCCATTGGCGATCTCCTGCGCCGTTCGGCAGGGCGGGAGCCGAACAAGCTCGCAGTGAGCTGCGGCAGCGTGAGCTGGACTTTTGCCGAGATGGACGCGATCTGCAACCGGCTCGGCCGCGGCCTGCTCGGCCTCGGCGTCAAGAAGGGCGATCGCTTCGCCGTGCTCTCGCGCAACTCGCACGCCTTTGCCGCGCTCCGCTTCGCGGTGGCGCGAATCGGCGCGGTGCTGGTGCCGATCAACTTCATGCTCAATCCGGACGAGATCAACTTCATCCTCAAGAGCTCCGGCGCAAAGCTGCTCGCGACCGGACCTGATTTCGTCGAGCCCGCGCGTGCCGCCTCGGCGAAGGACTGTGCGGTCGAGAAGATGATCTGGCTGCCGGGTGAGGATCCCGCCACCGCGCCGGCCGGCCTCACCACCTTCGACGATCTGCTTCATGCCGACGGCGCGTTTCTGGAGGCGTCGGTCGACAGCCGCGACCTCGCGCAGATCGTCTACACCAGCGGAACGGAGTCGCTGCCCAAGGGGGCGATGCTGACCCATGAAGCGGTGATGTGGCAATATGTCAGC
>NZ_JBFUES010000263.1:0-8067 GCF_056403875.1 Bradyrhizobium sp. P2_E8 | reverse complement strand
ATGTAGAGGTGATAGACGTGCTTCACGTTGGAGCGGCGCGGCGGAACGCGCAGGCCGGGCAGGCCGGCGAGTCCCGCGTCGTAATAGGCCGCGTTCTCGATCCGGCGCCGCGTGATCTCGCTGGTCTGGCCGATCAGCCAGTTGCCGACCACCGCCTGGAGGGAATCGAGCCGCGAGTTGCAGCCGAGGATCGCGATCTCGTCGCGGTTCTTCATGCCGTGGTTGCGGATGAGGCGGAGCCGCTCGTTCATCCCGTCGTCATTGGTGACGACGACGCCGGCATCGCCCCAGACGTTCAGGTTCTTGAGCGGATGCAGGGAAAAGCCGGCTGCGATGCCGTGGGTGCCGGAGCGCTTTCCCGCGAACTCCGAGAGGATGCCCTGGCAGGCGTCCTCGACGACGGGGATGTTGTGGCGCTGGGCGATCGCCATCAGCTTGCCCATGTCGGTGACCTCGCCGGTCAGCTGAACCGGCATGATCGCCTTGGTCTTCGCTGTGATCGCGGCTTCGACATAGTCGACGTTCATGCAGAATGAATCGTCGCAGTCGACCAGCACGGGCCTCGCGCCGGTCTCCGCAATGGCGCCGACGGTCGCGATGAACGTATTGGCGGCGGTGATGACTTCATCGCCATGGCCAATGCCGAGCGCCTTGAGCGGCAACTTGAGCGCGTCGGTGCCCGATCCGACGCCGATGGCGTGGCGCACGCCGATCAGCTCCGCAAAACGCCGCTCGAATTCGGCGACGGGCTTGCCAAGGGTGAAGTCGCCGGTCGCCACCAGGCGGCCGATCTCGGCCAGGATGGGAGCTGGATCGGAGAATTGCTCGAGCAGATAGGAATATCGAACGTCGTACATGTGGCCCGTCAGGTGGAATGGAGTTGAGGGGAGGAGGTGTGCGAGGCGGCAAGTGCGCGCTCGATCGAGGTGGCAATGGCGCTGGCGGAAAGCCCGTGCTTCTTGAGCAGGGAGTCCTGCGAGCCGTAATTGTGCATGAAGCGGTCCGGCAGCGACAGCCGCAGCATCGCCGGCAAGCCTGATCCAAGCCTGTCGATCAGCGTCTCCGCGACCGCGCTGCCGAGGCCGCCGGACGGGACATGCTCCTCGAGGGTCGCCACGAGCCTGGTGCCGCGGATCGCTTGCAGCAGCGCCTCGGTGTCGAGCGGCTTGACGGTATGCATGTGCAGGATGCCTGCGCGGACGCCTTGTGCGGCCAGCAGGTCGGCTGCGGCCAGCGCTCGCTGAAGCATGATCCCGGTGGTCACCATGAGGACGTCACCCGGCGGGCGCATCAGGATGGCCTTGCCGATCTCAAAGCCATGCTCGGCCTTCGAGACGATGGCGTCGCCGCCTTTTCCCAGGCGGATGTAGATCGGTCCGGTCCAGTCGAGGGTCTGCTCCATCAGCCGCGCGGCTTCGTCGGCATCGCACGGGCAGACCACCGTCATGTTGGGCAGCGCCCGCATGATGGCGATGTCCTCGATCGCCTGGTGGGTGGGGCCGAGCGGCGCATAGACGAGCCCGCCGCCGTTGGCGATCAGCCGCACCGGCAGGTTGTGCAGGCAGAGGTCGACGGCCACCTGCTCGTAGCAGCGGCGGGTGAGGAATGTCGCGATGGTGTTGACGTAGGGCACGAAGCCCTCCATCGCGAGGCCGGCCGACATGCCGATGATATGCGCTTCCGAGATGCCTTCGATCAGATGGCGCTTCGGAAACTCCTTGCTCATCGCGCGCAAGGTGCCTGCGCCGGGATCGGAGCCGATGTAAAGCACACGCTCGTCGCGCGCGGCGAGCTTGTGGACCATGTTCATGGCGGTGTTGCGCATGGGATGCCGATCAAAAATCGCCGACAGCTACGCGAATCGCGTCGAGCTCGCTGTCGGTCAGCTTGTTCTTGTGATGCCAATCGGCGTTGGATTCTGCGGCCGGCAGACCCTTGCCCTTGACGGTATGGCAGATGATCGCGGTGGGTTTGCCCGCAACCGGCGGGATCTGCTTCAGGACGGTGCGCAGGGCGCCGACGTCGTGGCCGTTGAGCTCCTGCACGGCAAAGCCGAAGCTGCGCCACTTGTCCGCGAGGGGCTCCAGCGGCAGGACGTAGTCGGTGGGCCCGTAGCTCTGGAGTTTGTTGTAGTCGATCAGCGCGACCAGGTTGTCGAGCCCGTGCTTGGCCGCGCCCATGGCAGCCTCCCACACCGATCCCTCGTTGATCTCGCCGTCGCCGAGCAGGACGAAGGTGCGGTAGGTGCGCTCGCGCATGCGCGCGGCGAGCGCAAGGCCGACACCGATCGACAGGCCATGTCCAAGCGCGCCGGTCGAGGCCTCGACCCCCGGCACCATTCCGTATTCGGGATGTCCGCCCAGAATACTGTCGGGGCCGCAGAAGCCTTCCAGCTCCGACAGGGGGAAGAAGCCGCGGTCGGCCAACAGCGCATAGAGCGCCAGGCAACCGTGTCCCTTGCTGAGAATCGCGCGGTCGCGGTTGGGATCACGCGGGTTGTTCGGATCGATCCGCAGCACGTCGTCGTAGAGCACGCGGACCATCTCGATCAGCGACAGCGCCGGACCGACGTGTCCGCGTCCCGCCGAACGGACGGATCCGAGCACCAGGCGGCGCAAGTAAAGGCTGCGCTCGTCGAGCGAGCAGGTGAGGGCGGCTTCAGCGTGGGGTGAGATCTGGATCACGTTGGCAAATCGTTTGATGGAGCCGGCGGGCTTTGTCGAGCTGACCGGCAAGGCGGACCGTCAGATCGCCTCCTTGCGCAGCCAGAGCGCGCCGGGAGCGGCTTTCCGGCAAATAAGCATTCAGGACAATCAGGCACCAAATCGCCCCGAAGACAGGATACAGTACGTCACGGCGGACCGCAAACGCGTCATCCCTAGCCGCGAAGGCTTGCGTGAGGCGTTCGATCAGGCGATCCGCGCTTGTCGCAGGTAGGTCGCTGCCGGGGTGGATCGCGGTGTCGGACAGCAGTTTGACCGGATCGTCCCAGCCGAAATATTCGAAGTCGATGAAGCGCAGGCGGCCGTCTTCGCCGCGGAGCGCGTTGTGCAGTCCGAAGTCGGATGGGCTGAGCGCGCGATGCGCAAGCGCAAGATCCGCTGCGGGATCCCGCCCCAGTTCCGCGTAGCGCCGGCGGAGCTGCCGGATCGCGATGTCGGTGCTCGGAACCAGGCTGGCGTCCATGAATGCACGCAGTTCGGGTTCGTCATCCGACGCCCGCCGCAATCCGTCCAGGCGCAACTGGTACTGAGTGACCGCTTCCTCCGGCGAAAAGATGCTGGCTGAGGCGTTCCTCAGCAGCTGCGCGCCTTCGGCGTCGCGCAGCTTCTGCAGCGCGATCAGGAAATCGGCGAGCTGATCGGCATCGTCGACTTGCGGGCGCAGCACTGCGGCCTCGCCGTCGAACCATTGATACAGCGCGCAGAACGCATCCGCGTCCTTCGCGATCGGCCGCGGCGTCGACGTGATGCCGTTGCGCGACAGAAACGAGAGCGCGTCATATTCCTGGCCCAGACGATCGCGCCCGTCGGACGGATAATGCTTGAGGGCGAGGGGCGGTCCCTCTGCCATCTCCAGCCGAAACACCCTGTTGTTGCCGCCGGCTCGTGCCGGCTGGGCGGCCGCGACCCGCGCCCCGGCCAGGCGGCTGCCGATCGCCATTGCATCGGATGCGCTGATGTCGGGCTCGCTCATTCCGCAAACACCTCGTGGCGGATGCCGGCCCATGTCGCGATCGGCTTGCAATGTTCGGGGTGGGGCGGCTGCGAACGCGTGAACAGGATCGATCGCGTGGCCTTTGGAAAATGCGGTTGCTCGAAGACCTCGACGAGATCGTCGATGAAGACGTCGAGCTCCAGGCTCGCAAGTCTCTCGACCTTGCCGGCCAGTGTGTCTTCGAAATAGACGTCGCCGACGGCCAGCGCCGCGTCCGCAGCGTCGATCAGGCCAGCCCCCCGCAGCCAGCCGCGCGCGGCGTCACGCAGGTCGGTGTGGTCGGGGTCCTGGTGGCCGAACCGGGTCTTGTGGCTGACGATGTAGACCTTCGAGCCGGCTTGCCTGCACGCCGTCAGGAATTCCCGCACCCCCGGATAGATTTCGGCGCCGCCAATGCCCTTGCCGTAGACGAAGCCCTGCAGCCCTTGCCAGGCAAACTCGCCGCCCGCGCGGGATCGCAGATGATCCCGTACGTCGGTCTTCAGCCCCTCCCAGCCCTCCGGCACCAGCCCACGCTGACGCGCGACGGCGGCAAAGACCTTGTCGTAGCAGATGATCGTGTTGTCGAAATCGATGCCGATCCGCACGCCGCTCACTTCAGGCTGATGTTCTGCATCATCTTGATGTTGAAATACCTGGGGTCGTTGAGCGAGTCCGGCAGGCGGCCGGCCTTGAAGGCATCCACAAGGCCGGACACGGCCTGCTCGATGGTGTGGGTCGGCGCAAATCCGAGCTCGCGGCGGATCTTCTCCGAAGAGACGTGATACGAGCGCAGGTCGTCGGTCGGCTCGACGACCACGTCGACATTGCTGCCGACCACCGACTTGACGATGTCGGCGATCTTCATCAGCGAGTGGTTTTCGTAGCCGATATTGTAGGTCTTTCCGTCGATCTTCGCGTCGTCCTGTTGAAGCAGGAACAGATAGGCCGCGGACATGTCCTCGATGTGCAGGTTGGGCCGGCGCTGCGTTCCGCCGAACACGCGGATGCGGCCGGTGTTGACCGCGAGATTGGTCAGGATGTTGACGACGACGTCGAGCCGCTGCCGCGGTGCGTAGCCGCAGACGGTCGCGGGACGAACGGTGCAGGCGACGAACCCGGACGCGGCCTCGTCGGCAAGGTCGGTCTCGCACATCGCCTTGAACTTCGAGTAGTCCGTCAGCGGCTCGCAGGACAGCTCCTCGGTCACCTCGGCCTCGTCCTTGATGCCGTAGACGCTCGAGGAGGAGGCGTAGATGAAGCGCTTGATGCCGGCCTTCTTCGCTGCGCGCACCATCGGACGGAAGCAGTCGTAGTTGATGGACTTGCCGAGCGCAGGGTCCAGCTCGAACGAGGGGTCGTTGGAGATGCAGGCGAGGTGGATCACCGCGTTGTTGCCGCGCAGGGCCTCGTTGATCGCGGCCTCATCGCGGATGTCGCCCTTGATCAGGCGAAGGTTCGGATTGTTGCGAACCGCGTCGAAGACCGATTCGCCATACATGAACAGGTCGAGCACGGTGACCTTGTGGCCCGCTGCAAGCAACTGGGGAACCAGCACGCTGCCGACATAGCCGGCGCCACCGGTGACCATCACGTTCCATTTCTGATCAATCACTGTCGTTCTCCAGAATTCTTCCTGTGCGCTATTTCAGCAACGCGGTGACAAACTTGACCAGCGGGGCCTTTTCGACCGAGTTGCGGTGACCGACGATGCCGACCTTGATCGCGCCTGCGGCGTTGCCGATGAAGGCAACGTCCTCGATATTGCCGCCGGCGGCAACCAGCGGCGCCGTGATCGTCAGGAAGGCATCGCCGGCGCCGACGGTGTCGACGACGGTCTTGGTGAAAGCGGGCACGCGCGCGACGCCGGTCTTCGACGAGAAGGGGTAGCAGCCGAAGGAGCCGTGCGTGATGATCATGTTATCGCAGTCGATCTTGCCGTGCAGGCTGGTCTCGATCACCGACGCGATGTCGCTGAACTTGTCGGTGGCGGCCAGCCGCGCTTCCGGCGCGTCGATGCAGATGTAGTCCGCCCGCGGATACTTCGTGATCAGATTGTAGCCGTGGTTTCCGCTGTTGCTCTGGGCGTTGATCGCCAGGAACTTGGAGTTGGCGATCAGGGCATCGATTGTGCTTGGAGCGATCATCCCGTGACCGAAATCGGTGACGATCACCACATCCCCGCCGCGAACGCGCTCGGCGGTGATGCGGTCGATCTCCTTGCGCTCGGCCTCGTCGAGCGGGGTGTCGTCCATGGTGTAGACTTCGAAGAGCTTGTGCAGATATCCCAGCTCGACGTACCGCAATTTGCGGGTCGTCGGGCGGCCCTGAATGCGGATCGGCGTGAGCGTGACATTCGGGCGGACATGCGCACGGATGAACTCTTCCGGGTAGTCCTTGCCACCCAGCGTCGTGACGATCTCCACCGACTTGCAGAAGCTCGCCACGTGATTGGCCGCGGCAATGACGCCGCCGGCAAATTGCTCGCCATTCTTGAACAGGGTGGCGACGATGTTTTCCTTCGAAGCCTTTCCGAGCGCCGTGACGTACTGGTACTCGTCGATAATGGTGTCGCCGACCAGCACCACGTGCATGTCCTGGATCTTGTCGATCAGCTTCAGCAGGCGCTCGGCRCCACCGCTTTCGCGCACCTTCTGGAGGTAGTCGCGCAGAGGGGGATCGTAGATGTYGAAGTAGCGGTTCATCAGCGACGACGAGCTGAAGGTCACGTCGCGCGTGAAGACGATGCGGCCGCCATGGCGTTCGACGGCATCTCGCTCGGTGGCGATCTTGCCGGTGACGTCATCCTCGGGATTTTCGTAGTCCGAGCCCTTCACGTAGATGTCGGGGCGCACCGTATCGAGGATCGGCTCGGCGCTCGAGGTCTGATTGATGCCGAMCCAGTCGACCGTGCCGAGCGCGGCCAGCATCTCGGCGCGCATGCTTTCCGGGAAGATCGGCCGCCCCGGGCCCTTGTTGACGAAACGGTCGGCCGTGACGGTCACGATGACCACGTCGGCCTCGTTGCGCGCCGCCAGGATGTGCCGGACGTGGCCGAGATGCACCAGATCGAACACGCCGTGGCAGAGCGCAACGGTGCGGCCCTCGGCCTGCGCGGCCCGCGCGACTGCGCCGAGTTCCTCGATCGTCTTGATCTTCTCGTGCGGTGCCGGATGGACGATCGGCTTGTCTGTCGAAGCATTACCCATGTGTATTATACCCAAAGCGCCGGCCGACCTCAGCCGGCCGTCCCGGAATTGATCGACTCGCGGCAACGATATCCGGCGAACCTGTTCAGTGGCTTGCCTTTTGCGGCGTGCCGGACGCCGCGCCGTCCTCGTCGCCAAGATATTTGAACCAGTCCTTGGTGGCATCGGCGATCTTGTCCACCGTCCACAAAGGCGCGTCCTTGTACTGATCCATCGACTTCAGCATCGTCGCGACGCCGTCCTCGAACTTCACCTTCGGCGCCCATTTCAGGACCCGCTTGATCTTGGTGATGTCGGCGTAGGTGCAGTCGGGCTCGCCGGGACGCTTGGGGATGTGGACCTTGTCGCCGCCGAGAAGCTCGACCAGCCGGTTGACGCTGTAGGTGTTGTCCGAGCCGACGTTGAATATCTCGTGCGAGACCTCGGAGCGCGCGGCGGTCACGAAGGCATCGGCGACATCGCTGACGAAGGTGAAATCGCGGGTCTGCTCTCCGTCGCCGACCACCGTGAAGGGCTTGCCGGCGAGCTTCTGCGCCATGAAGACGCCGAACACGGCGCCGTAGGTGCCTGTGGTGCGATGGCGCGGCCCGAACACGTTGAACAGGCGGAGCGCCACGGCCGGAAGCTTGTAGACCTGGCACCAGTGCATGACGCACTGCTCGCCGAGATTCTTGGTGAGCGCGTAGGGGTACATCGGCCGAATCTCTGCACTCTCCGGTGTCGGATAGACGTCGGGAATGCCGTAGCAGGACGATGACGCCGCGTAGACGAAGCGGCTGACGCCCGCCTGCCGAGCAGCCTCGAGAACGTTGACCGTGCCGTCGACATTGGTGCGATGATACGGGATCGGAGACTCGATCGAGGGAACGATGTCGGCCAGCGCCGCGAGATGGAAAACCCAGTCGATGCCGTCGAAATGCGGCCTGATCGATTCGAGCTCGGTGACGTCGGCCCGCACGACCTTCAGCCGGCTCGAACCGGCGCGCGACGACAGATTCTCTGGACGTCCGATGACGAAATTGTCGAGCGCGATGACCTCGTGGCCGTCATCGAGGAGTCGATCGACGAGGTGACTTCCAATGAAACCGGCGCCGCCAGTAACGATACATTTCATGGGGAACATCCGTGACGCGAATGCCCAGCGAAACAGGCTCGCCAATGT
>NZ_JBFUES010000262.1:0-8067 GCF_056403875.1 Bradyrhizobium sp. P2_E8 | reverse complement strand
CTCTTCATTCGGTCGGCTGAGGGAATGCTGCCGACCCCGCGCGCCGAGGCTCTCATCGGCACGGCCAGGCAGGCATTGGAGATGCTGCGGCGTCTGGCGGAGCTTCGTCCTGAGTTTGATCCGGCGACTGCCAAGCGTCGCTTCATCATCTGCATGACGGATGCGAGCCACATCACGCTGCTTCCGGCCATCCTCGCCTACGTTCGTCGTGTTGCTCCAGGCATCCGCATTGAGGCGGCGCAGATCGGCGGCGATACCCCACGGATGCTACAGTCTGGCGAGGCCGATCTGGCGCTCGGCTACATCTCGGACCTCGACGCCGGACACTTCCAGCAGGCCCTCTTTCCGCAGGATTGGGTCTGCCTGTCGAACGCAAAACATGCCCGGATCCGCGATCGCATCACAGCACGGGATTTCAGGCGGGAGGCGCACGTCCTCATTCGCTCCGGCACTGGACACCAGTTGCTCGCGGACGCGGTACGGGAGCAGCGAATGGTGCTTGACGTTGCGCTCGAGCTACCCGGCTTTTTGGGACTACCCGCAATTGTCGGGACGACTGACCTGATCGCCACCCTTCCAAGGCACATCGGCGAAACGTTGGCTCACTATTACGGACTGCGCGTGCTCGACTGCCCGCTCGCGATCGCCGGCTTTACCGTGAAGCAATATTGGCATGCCCGCTTCCATCACGATCCGGCAAGTCAATGGTTGCGTGACGTATGCTGTGAACTTTTTCAACAGCGGGAAGTGCGGGGCCTACATCGTTCCGGTCGGCCAAAATAAACGAAGGCCGACCGCGGCACACCATTTCGAAACTGGATACGATCGGCTGTCTGGCAAGTCGCCGACTGGCTCCTCTGAAGCCCGAAAAGGCTCGTGATGAAGACGTTCAATACGAGCCGCAGCGACGCAAACTGCCGACAATCGCAGCATTTCAGCATTGCTTCCTTCTCAATCGGCCTCGAACGGCAAGCAATGCCGTACAAACGCGCAAAGTTGATCCGACGCCAATCGGAGCTGAAGCATGTCCTACTCAATACAGGTTCGAGCCTTTCGCGACCTTCTGGACGATCGGGGCGTCGTTGACGAGCCGGGGCGGATCGCGGCCTACACAACGGATCAACGTCGGCACTTGACGGGCTCGACGTTTGCCGTGCTGAAGCCGACGACGACGAAGCAGGTCGCCGACATCGTGGGGCTCGCGGCGCACCACGGAATAGGAATTGTTCCGCAGGGCGGCAACACCAGCTACTGCGGCGGTGCGACGCCCGACGCGTCCGGACGCCAAATCATCGTGAGCCTCGAGCGGTTGGACAGGATTCGCGAAGCATCAGCCAGCATAGGAACGTTTTGTTCGATGACGGCAAGCGTGACGGTCCCGGCCTTGGTCAGGTGGTCGCGCTTCGTCGCCATCAGCTGCGCTATCGTCCTGGCGGCGGGGACCTTCTGCAATTGTTGATGGCTGATAGTCTCGGAACGACCGCCGTCGCGTCGCCCATTCCGCCACCACGCGCAGCGATCCCTTGAAGCCTTGTCCCTTCAAACGGCGCCAGAGTTCGGCACCGTTGCGACAGCCGCCTGACCACTGCGCGTCCAGGAACGGCAGATGCCCGTCCAGGGTGCTTTGACGGGTGCGGAACATATCCGTACCGCCGCCGCAGCTAATTTGGCGAACCAGATTGCGACTATGTCCTGTGCGGCGGACGATCTGCGAAGATCCGCCGGCGGCAATGCGGCACCTCACATGTGAAGCGCCGCGTGAGCAATCGGAGGCGCACCTTTCTGCCCGCTGATGGCAAATCGGCCACGTGCCGGATGTAACGGCTATGGATTCCAACCGACGTATGTCCCAAGTGAAACATCATTGAGCGTTCAAAGGCCCTAGTCCCCTAGCCCCGGACCGGGCCTTTCCGTTTGTGCTCAGCACAGATGCGCCATACGATTTGCATGTTTCATCGAATCAAATTGAGCCGTTTCTTCACTTATAAGAACGTCATTCATGACCAAGGAAAATTGCCTGATCGTCCACGTTGCTGGAAGGCAGTTGGATTTGCTACGCGGAGAAGCTTCCCGAATTGCAAAGGAAAGTAAGATCGATTGGTGGATCGACCGCGCAGACATTGGCGCGCGCTTTTGCTTTGAGGATGCGAAGGCGAAGGAGGCTTTCGCATTGACCTGCGACAACTTCGGCATTCCGTGCCGTGACGGATAGCATTATAAAGACCCGCCAGCGTGGACCAGCGGCAACTTACCCTTAACTTTTTCTAGATTGACGAGCGAGGAACGAAGCCCTCCAGATCGGCTCGAGAGTCTTTCTGGCTCGCCGCCCGAGCTGGCGGAGCGGCCCCGGTCTACGGTCAGGCGCTTGCATGAGGCGGGTCCGGCTTTCCCGCGACAGCTGACCTGTCCACACCCACGAGGCGCAGTACCTCAGCGCACATCCGATCCCCTACGCAGCCCGGGAGCGCTCGAGGCGGCGGCCGGGCGCCAGTCGCTGATGAAATCGGCGCGCCTGGCCTGAGCTTCCAGCACTTTGACCATGGTGTCGATCTGCTCCTGCGACAGCCGCCGCTCCGGTTCGACCGCAGTCCAAGGGGTTAGGCCGTCGTCGCGCCGGCAGACGTAGCCGCCGAATTCCTTTGCGATCCCTTCCAGGATGGCAGGCCCGGAGCCCGCAGCGCCGATCATCACGAGTGCATATCCGTCGCCGTCAATCTCTCCGGCAAAGAGCCACATCGTATGCTTAAAGTTCGACCGTCCCTTGATGGCAAAGCACAGGGCTTTTGCGGTGTCGGTCGATTCAATTATTTCGGTCTCACCGGCGGCAAGTCCTCGCCCCCGGAGCGCGGTAGCGATGTCCTCGGAGGAGCGGTGTCCGAAAAGGAGCGCCTTTGCTCTGCTATGCATGGTTTCCATATCAATCCTTGGCGGTTCGGGGCTATTTGAGCTGCTCTACCGGAAAGCTCCTGTTGACACCACTCGACCCGCGGGCGAGCGCAACGAACAGGCCTAGAATCGGAATTGAGACTAGCATCGCAATGGCGGCCGCATCGAAAGTAACGACGGCCGTCGCGATCGAACGGGCAAGCGCTCCCTGCAATATAGGGAACCCGAGCATGACAGAATAAGAGACCGAATAGAATATGCCCATTCCGATGGCTCGGGACCGGACGTCCATAACTCGGGCCGGCAGGGTCATCATCGCTCCTCCGGGCAGGCCGGAGATTATCCCGATCATGACAAACAGCGCCGTGCTGGCGTCGACGCGCGGCACCGCCGCCAAGGCGGCCGCCGCGGCGAGCAGGGCGAGCACGATCAAGGTGCCCGGACCTGGAAGTCGCGAAGCGAGAACGCCGCCGGCCGGAATGGACAGCAACGACATCCAAAGGACGATGCTGACGCACGAGGCAGCGGCGTTGGCCGAATAGCCTTTCTCCACCAATAGAACAGGACCGAACGTGAATACAGTGGCAAAAGCGGAGTTGGCCAGTCCCCAGAGGGTGCCTGCGACGCAGACCGCGAGGAGAACGGCACCTCGCGGAAAAGACTCGGATGCCTCCGCCGCGCGCCGCTCCGATGGGGGGATGAACAGCAGAGCTGAAAGCAGGGCAAAGCCAGCAATCAATGCCAGAAAAAAGCGGGTCGACGGCAATCCGAATGACTGGGCCATCGAGGGAAGCAAGACAAGCGATAAGGCAATCCCGCAGGGCCATGCGTTAACGAAGTTCGCCATTGCAAGTGCCATCTGTTTCCCGGTGAAGCGATCGGCAATGATCTTGGTCGCGGCAACCGTCATTACGATCCCGCCTGTCCCCGCGAGTAACCTTCCACTCAGATAAGCGACCCAGCTTCCATGGATCTCGATCACGCCCCCGCACATCATGAGGGCAAGACTAGCAAGCAAAGTTCTGCGATCGCCGAATTTCGACGCTATCATCCCTCCCGGAAGACAAACCGCGATTCCGGGAGCAAGATAGGCTCCCAACAAAAGACCCATCCGGCCGTAGTCGATACCGTCGGCCCTGAGCAGGGGAGCAAGCGCGCCGACGCTTTCGAACTGCATCCCCATCACGCAGCGCGCAAGGAAGAGTGACAGAAGAACCAGCCACTTCTTGTCATTCAAATCTGCCTCCTGAGAGAACGGACCTTGGGACGCGGCCCCGCCAGCACCACAGCTCTTGAGGCCGCTTCCGATCGATCACGAGCAATTTCGGGTTACCAGCTTGCCGGCAGGACGCGCGGACCGCGGATGACAAAATTCGGCTTCCAGGCAGGGTTCTCGACGTCGTCAATCTGCAGACGGGGAAGTCGGCGGAGCAAGGTGGTGACAGCAATCTCCGTCTGCAGTCGCGCTAGCTGGGCACCGAGACAAAAATGGATGCCACCACCGAAGGACAGTGGCTTGCTATTCCGTCGCGTGATGTCGAACTCGTCAGGGCGATCGGGGTAGACCGCGGCATCGCGGTTCGCCGACGCCAACAGACACACGATGTTGTCGCCCTTGGCTATCCTCTTGTCGGCCAACTCCATGTCTTCAAGCGCAACCCGGCCTGTGAATTGGATCGAAGGTTCGTAACGGAGGAACTCGTCGATGGCGTTATGAATTAGCCCCGGATCGGTCCGGAGCAGCGCCATCTGATCGGGATTGCGATGGAGTGTTATCAGGCTGTTTCCGATCAGATTTATGGTTGTCTCGTGACCAGCGACAAACAGCAGCATGATGCTCGCCGTGAGCTCCTCGTTGGTCAGCCTATTGCCGTCCTCCTCGGCCATGACGAGTTGGGTGGTCAGGTCGTTGCCAGGCCGGCGGCGGCACTGCTCGTAGAGACGCTCGAAATAGTCGCGTACGGACTTCACCCGGGAGTTTGCAGCGGCGATCTCTTCCGGCGTGAACGCTGYCGATTCCAGAACCCTCACGCTGTCTTCGGAGACGGCATGGAAAAATCCGCGCTCATCATCCGGAATGCCCAGCATGTCGCAGATGATGGTCACCGGGGGATGGTAGGCGAATTCGGATACCAGATCCATCTTCCCCCGGTCGACCACGGCGTCCAACGCCTGATCGACCACCTGTTGGATGCGCGGCCTCATAGCCTCGACTTGTCGTGCCGTAAACGCCTTGACCACCAGATTGCGTAACCGCGTGTGATGAGGCGGGTCGGAAAGCAACATGGTCTTTGACATGTGGTCGAAGAGCGGTTCCCGAACGACCTCGCTGCCGTATCGCTTCGCGCTCCGCTCGACAAAAGCCTTGCCGAACCGTCGATCCTTTAGGACCGTTCCAACGTCGGCATGCCTGCTCACGACGTATGCACCAATCGGCGCAAAATGGACCGGATCGAGCGCGCGCAACTTCGCGTAGTGCGGGTATGGATCCCGGATGAAGTCGGAAGCAAAAGGGTTGAAGACGTAGCGAGACGCGTCCACCGGAGACTGATCGCCAGCCGCGTCTGCGGGACCTGGAGATGCTTCAGCAAAGCCTTCGGCAGAAGTGACTGCACTTCCTTCCATTGGTCCATCCTCGCAACTGCTGTTGCGCTAATGCAACCAAAAATTGCTCAAGGATTCAATGCCCTTTTCGTTGGTAAGGTGAACCCTTGGGAGTGATCTGCCGTTAAGGTTCTCAAGATTCCGACCGGCTTGCCTGCGATGGCCGCCGTGTTTTCCTTTCAGCCCTGTTCGACCGTCCATGAACCCGACCATATAATCAAATCGTTCGCGAGATAATTGGGAACAATGTGAACGGGGACGATCGGGCGGCGGCTTTGGCGCGTCTCTTGGCGCTCGTCAACGTCGCGATGGCGGACGCGGGCATCGCGGCCCGGTACTACAAATACACATACCAATTGTGGCGCCCTTCTAGGGATTAGGGAATACGACGACAGTTACTGGTACAACGGCACAGCGGTTTCTCATGCGCTTCACAAGCGCTGTGATCCATGGTGGGTACCACTAGGTTCACCAAGGAACTGACTGAGGCCGCTTCGGCGAGCATGACATCTCCAATCGGCAGAGCGCCGGTGGGTCCTCGTTATAGGTCGGCATCAGCATCGCCGTGCGCGCTGTGACAGCAGGGAGCGGGCCGGCGGGGTCGACCGGCAGGCCAGGCGTCCGGCGCATCAGCAGCACGAAAAACCCGGCGAGCGCGGACATGAAGGAGAAGACAACCCAGGCAAGCAGCACAAGGAAGAGACCGAGCAGCACCGCCTCGAGAACGGTCACACCACCGACTTTCACGACATCGTGCATGCCATAGCCGCCCGCCAGCATCAGCAGGATTGTGCCCAGGAAGATGAAGAGACGGCGAAACGTCGAAACGCGGGTCGAACCGGTCGGCGCCCGCCCGGGCATTGCCGTGCGGTCCAGCCGGCACGGCACCATCGATAGCGGGCTTTCCGGCGGCAGGAATCGGCGGCCGTCGGTGCGCCGCGGAGCCGGCGACTGGTTCAGGGCGTCCATCGATAAACCCACACCTCGGAGACCGGCGGCTCGTGCTGCGCCAGGAAGGCGCGCAGCTCGATGGCTGTCTGTCCCTTGACCGAGCATTGAAAGCTCAGACGCCACCCTCCTGTTGCCGGATTGGGTTGCGTCACGACGTTGCTGATCTCGGATTTTTCGGCGGTCACAACCCCTTTTATCGTTTTGGGATCGACGCTTTTGAGTTGCTCGCCCATCAGCTCCAGGACAAACAGTTTGCTGTCCTCGCCCCGGCTGCCGACCCCCGTTCGCATGAATCGCGCGAGCGCCTCGGGTTTCGGTGCATCCGGTCCCCAGTGCAGGCGATAGGTGAAGATATGCTCGCTCTTGGCCGCCAGCGGCTGCTTCGGTTGCCAGAACGCGGCGATGTTGTCGTGGACCTCCTCCTTGGTCGGGATCTCGAACAACTTCACGGCCCCTTCGCCCCAATCGCCCGATCGGCTCGAACCAGAGGCTTGGGCGCCGTTCGAAGCTGGATTCGAGATCCTGATAGGCGGCGAAATTCCTCTCCCGCTGCATCAGGACGAAGCCCCCCGGTTTGAGGTCGGCGAAACTGCTCACCTGCAGATCGTGCGGATTGTTGAGYGGACGCCAGAGCTGCTCGCCTCTCCCGTTGAAGATCGCAAGTCCGTCGGAATCGTGAACCGCAGGGCGGAAGTCGTCGAAATCCTTGCGGTTCGTTTGGCCCGAAGAAGAACATGCTGGTCATCGGCGCGAGCCCGGCATGCTCCACGTCGCGCGGGTAGAGCGCCATCTCCACGTCGAAAACAGTGGTTTGCCCAGGTCGGATCGTGAAGCGGTAGCTCGCCGCGGCGCCCTTGCTGTCCAGCAGCGCATGCACCACGATCGAGGAGGCATTCGGCGCCGGCTTTTCCAGCCAGAACGCCTTGAAGAACGGGAACTCTTCGCCTTTGCTTTCGCCGGTGTCGATCGCCAGTCCGCGCGCGGACAGACCGTAGGTCTGCCCCTTCGCGACCGCCCGGAAGTAGCTTGCGCCGAGGAATACGCCGACTTCGTCGTAGTAGTCCGGTCTGTTGATCGGAGCGTGGATGCGGAATCCAGCAAAGCCAATGTTACCATCCGGCCATTGTCCGAGACCTTCGCCGAACGAGAAGTCCTCCCGGCGGTAGGGCACCGGCATGACGCTTCTGTTCACCACCTGGAAGATGTTCACCCGGTTCTTGTAGAAGAAGCCGCGGTGGAAAAATTGCACCTCGAACGGCAGCTTCTCGTCGCGCCACAGCGCCTTCTCCGGCGCAAAGCGAATGGACCGGTATTGGTCGTAGTTGAGATTTGTCAGCGCATCCGGCAGCTTCTCGTCGGGGGGCTCGAATGGCTTCGTCGCAAGAGTCCGGGCAAGCTCGCGGACAAGGAGGGGCTGAAGGGAGGGGTTGTGCCCGCCTCGGCCTCCGCTGCACGCGGCAGGATAGCGGCAGCTGAAACAGCCGCCGACGCGCGAAGAAGTTGCCGTCGATTCACGCTCGCGTCTCCCGTTGGAAAGGGAGGAGAAACGGTCCATGTTCCTCGGAGTTCCATTGTGCCGGTAGTCGGCACGAAGGTCGTCGGGGCATGGCAAGGCGCGAATGAATG
>NZ_JBFUES010000261.1:0-8074 GCF_056403875.1 Bradyrhizobium sp. P2_E8 | reverse complement strand
GTCCGATAGAGTTCGGCGAGTTCGTCGCGAGCCAGGACGCGCGCGACGAATCCTGGCGCCGACGCTTCGCGATGGAGGAGATCTTTGCGGCGGCACGGCCCGGCCGCGGCCATCGCGCGCTCGCTTCGCTCTACCGTGCCGGCAAGATCCCCGCGGTCATCACCCAGAACATCGACAATCTGCACCAGGTCTCGGGCTTCGCCGCCGAGCACGTGATTGAACTTCACGGAAACACTACTTATGCGCGATGTATCGGATGCGGGCAGGCCTATCAGCTCGACTGGGTGAAGCGCCGTTTCATCGAGGACGGCGCCCCCAACTGCACCGTGTGCGACGAGCCGGTGAAGACCGCCACGATCTCGTTCGGCCAGATGATGCCGGAGGAGGAGATGCAGCGCGCAACCGCGCTGTCGCGCGCCTGCGACCTCTTCATCGCGATCGGTTCCTCGCTCGTGGTGTGGCCGGCGGCGGGCTTTCCGATGATGGCGAAGAACGCGGGTGCTCGTTTGGTGATCATCAATCGCGAGCCGACCGAGCAGGACGACATCGCCGACCTCGTCATCCGCCACGACATCGGCGAAACGCTCGGACCCTTTGTCGGCAATTGAGGCGTTAGTTTGATTCGCGGCTGTGCAAGCTGTTCATAGGTTCCGGCGAATCTCTTTTTTGTCTATGCGTCGCAACCGGGAGTGTTATCTTTTGAGTCGAAAGATTCGCGTCGCGTCGAATTGAGAACATTCTCTTAAGACGCGTGATTCGAGCGCCGCCAATGTGGCGGGTTGCATGGCAGTGTGGGGTCCGGGGTTATGGGGTCGTCGGACGGATTTGAGTCCAAGAAGCTTGGAGTTCCCGGACAGGGCACTTCGCCGGGGCGCATGACGCCGGGCGAGCACGGCAGCGGCCGCGAGAGCGGGCTCAGCCCGTTCACCGGCCTTGGCGAAGCCAGCGCCAACCTCGTCGAAGTCCACGGCGTCATCAAATGGTTCGACGCTTCCAAGGGCTACGGCTTCATCGTTCCCGACAATGGCTGGCCGGACGTGCTGCTGCACGTGACCGTGCTCAGGCGCGACGGCTTCCAGACCGCCTATGAGGGCGCCCGCATCGTCGTCGAGTGCATCCAGCGCGCCAAGGGCTACCAGGCGTTCCGTGTCGTCTCGATGGACGAGTCGACCGCGATCCATCCGGCGCAGATGCTGCCGCCGCGCACCCACGTCACGGTCACCCCGACCAGCGGGCTGGAGCGGGCCCAGGTCAAATGGTTCAACCGGCTGCGCGGCTTCGGCTTCCTGACCTGCGGCGAGGGCACGCCCGACATTTTCGTGCACATGGAGACGCTGCGTCGCTTCGGCATGACCGAATTGCGCCCCGGCCAATATGTGCTGGTTCGCTTCGGGCCCGGCTCCAAGGGCATGATGGCGGCCGAGATCCATCCCGAGACCGGATCGCCTGGACTGCAGTCGCACTAGCGGCGGCCGGGTCGCCAATTCCCGCAATCGTGAGCAGAGGCGCGCCGGCTGACCGGCGCGCCTCTGGCTTTTCGGGCGGTCGCCGCGTAGGACTGTTCCATTCCCACGCCCTGAGTGCCATCCCATGAAGTTTGATCGAAAGGCTGTCTGGTCCGTTGCGAGGGGCTGGCTTGCTGCCATCCTGGTCGTCGCCGGCGTTGTCGTGGCGGGCGGATCCGTCCGCGCCGCGAGCTTTCAGCCGCTCGAGATCGTCACCAAGAGCGGCGTGCAGGTGTTCTCGGTAGAGGTGGCAACGACCGAGGAGGAGAAGCAGACCGGCCTGATGTACCGCAAGGAGCTGGCCGACGGCAAAGGCATGCTGTTCGACTTCAATCCCGAGCAGGAAGTGTCGATGTGGATGAAGAATACCTATGTCTCGCTCGACATGATCTTCATCCGCGCCGACGGCCGCATCCTGCGCATTGCCGAGAATACCGAGCCGCTGTCGACCAAGATCATCTCGTCCAAGGGCCCGGCTCGGGCGGTTCTGGAGGTGGTGGCGGGAACGGCGCAGAAATACGGCATCCGCCCCGGCGACCGCGTCGGCCACCCGCTGTTCGGCAGCAAATAGAGCCATCCGTTGAGGGCCTTGCTGGCGCCTCTTAGGAAGCTTGCTGGCGCTTTGGGAAGCGTGTATCGACAGGGCTCGCCGGACATTCGGGGTATAGCGCAGCCTGGTAGCGCGGCAGTTTTGGGTACTGCAGGTCGTTGGTTCGAATCCAGCTGCCCCGACCAGTGATTTCAAACACTTACGGCAAAGCGGGAGCGTCCTTCCTTCCCGGGCAAATTCGAATTGGGAAGATGCTGAGGGCGAGGCCGTCTGGCAGCCCGGATCGTTCGCCGCCAGCGCGATCAATCTGCCGGGGGCTCAACGACGATCAGCTCGGCTTTGCCAAAATATCTGGCGATGCATCCCGTATTCACCATCACGTCGGCACTCAGCAGCAGAGACGGCGTCCATCGATGCTTCGGCACTGTCACGACCGAAGCGCTGCTGGTCGTAAGAAGCCGGTGCCGCGCGACTGTTTCCCGCCAGTACGGGTACAGGCTCGATCCTTCCGCGTAGACCAGGAACGCCGTTTTGCTAAGCAGAAGCAATGCTGCGACAAGACAAGCCAGGGCGACGGGAAGGCGTCCCGAGCTGAGCGACGAGATGGTTGCGCTCTGCGCAATCATCCGCTCCAGCGAACTCCGGTAGGTTCGGACCAGTAAGGAAGCAGACAGGCCGGAGCCGAAAAGAAGCAGGATCAGCGCCTGGTTTTGCGCCCGTTCAACCAACCGAATGCCCGTAGAATAATAGTGTACGAAGTATTCGAAGTAGCAACAGGCCAGACAGAGAACGATGATGCCGGGCGCGAGGAAGCGCGCACGGGGATGAGCGGCCTCGGACCGATTGGGGATCGCGTACGTCAAGGCGGCGACGGCGACCAGCCATGTGATCACCGCGGGTTCGCGCAGGAATTGTCCGAGTTGCACCATCGAGAAACGCAGCGCCTCGAGGAGCGAATGGCCGATATGGCCCCTGTCGGTGAAGTGCGCCATACGTGCGGTGTTGCCGTTGGCTGCAACAACGACCACCCAGCCGGCCGTGACGGCAATTGCGATCAGCGCGTGAGCACCGATCTGCATCTTCTGCTCAAGCATACGACGCGCGACGGTCGAGCCCACGAGAATCGCGACGAGCCAGATGGCGGTAAACTCGTTGCACAGAGCTGCAACGAAGCCGCCAGCCGCCATGCAGAGGATCGCACCAGTCGAAAACTCCACCTTGCCATCGAGGGCCCGAAGGCACTCAGCCAAAATCAGGATGCAAGCGATCGCGGGGGGCACGTAGCAGGCCACGCCGGGCAGCCAGTAGAGCAGATCACGTACGCTCGTCGAAGCACCCAGCACCGCAGCGGCGAAAACGAGACCGAGGAAAATCGATGGCAGCCCGCGAATGCGCGGCCATGCTCGCGCGACCGCGGCCATGCAGCCGGCGAGGAAAGCAACTGCGCCTGTTGCCATGGTCAGAGAATAGGCGGACAGCAGACTTATGCCTGTCGCTTGCGAGATGGCAGCGGGAACGTCGATGAGGCCATAGGGTACGATCCGACCTCCGACCTCCCCGTAAAAGCCCCTGATCGAGATCAGCCCTTGCTCGACAAAACGGTACGAAAAGCAGAAATCGTCGTGCTGCGGATCTGCAAGGACCGTCAACACAAGGAAGAAGAGTACGAAAAGCGCGGGCGGGAGGGCAGCAAGAACCCAAAGCCACCGAGCTCGATCGTAGTGCCGCCCCATTAAATTTCCCAACGAGTCATAGAAGGAATTTATCAAGAATCGGCGGCAATCGATAGACTAACTCCCGCGGGACGCAAGCGGCATTCCATGGCGTTCCCTATGAAGGTTTCCGCCGTGACGCTCCTGCGGGAACTGGTAGATTTGGCCGGCGGCAGAAACATGACATGGCAGTTTCTGAGGGGCCACAGCCGCGGATCAGAACAATAGCCAATCGGCCAGGCGCCAGGCGATCCAGGCGAGGGCGCAGATCCAGCCCAGCATGACGATCCCCGCGACGCCAAGTCCGCACATTGCGAACAGCGAGCTTTCGGGCTCCGGCGCCTCCGGGAGTTTCTCGGTCGTTTCGATCTGGCTCACAGCTCCCCCTGTCTTGCGGCCCGTTGTTCATTGGTCTCGTCTCGCGCGACGAAATTCACCGATCGCGCTCCAGCTCACACGGACGTGAGACGAGATGACCTTCCATCCACGGCACGCGCGCCGATCGTTGGCGCGCGCCGGTGCGCCGGACGAATGGGCAAAAGCTGCAACGCGCCGTGCGGCAATTGGTTGCTGCCGTCCGGCGCGGAAAATGTGTGCCGGATCGAACTTTCTCACGCTGCCGGCGCCTGCTTTGCAGGCCCGGCGCGTTGAAGGAGCGGACAGGGCGCGCAACCGCGCTGCGCCACCACGACCACCTATTCCGACGGCACGACCGAGGTCGAGACGTCCGTGAGCGCGCAAGGCAGTAAGGCAATCAGCTGGACAGACCTACAACGCGCAAGGATCGCTCGGCACCATTGCCACGCGCGCATCCGACAGCACGTCCAGCGCCAGCGCCGCCGTCTAGCTGGGCGCGATCGCCGCAGCGGGCCGCGCAGCGTATACGAGCTGAAACGCTTGCGCGGCTCGCGCCTGACCCCGCCCTGAAGCCTTGGCACCCGTTCTTTGCGCAGCCCGACTTCCGCGCGATTTTTCAAGGCATTGGCGCGGGCGGGCCAGCGCGCAATTACCAAAGATTCATCGAACCTTTGGCTGTCGCCACAGACATATGGATGTTGGGGATTTCAGCGCCCAATACCTAACGGACGCCGCCAAGCGAAGATTTTCCGCTTGCGCGGCGTTGCGCTTTTCAGGCGTCACGTTCTTCAGAACTGGCCAATCAGCTCGACGCGTGCCAGCCGGACGGAAACGGCACGAACGGCCAGACCGTCTGGTTGTCGTTGGCGGCCTTTGGCGGCTCATGAGCTGACGTCCTGACGGCCGGGACGGGCGGCGTCGATCTCACCGCCAAGCGCAGACATGCACACTGCAATTTCATTGTGGTCGTCCCAGTAAGTCTTTTTCAAAAAGTCCTGGTCTCAAAAAAACACGTCGTCGGTTCAAATTCATCACGCGTCCCGAAAACGGCGCGCTTGTTCTGAAATCACGCCTGCATTGTAGAAAAACCAGCGCCGGCTTTCAACCAGTCCGGCCACYGGTCCGCGACGGGTAAGGTTGATGGGTTAGGTTAAGGGCGAGCGGTTGTTGCGGCCACTTTGGCGGCTGTTATCAGATTGGTGCCGGCTCGCGATGGGCTGCCTGGAATCCGTGCTCACACAAGATCACAGTTCGTCGCGGCGCGCGTATCCTGTGAGTTCTGCGTCATGCCTTTCGATCGCAACTTCAAAACCGTCAGTCCGCAGTCGAGCTGGACCGAAATCTGGCACCTTTGGACCGTGATCGTGCCGCGCCGCTCGATCAATGGGCAGCTCGTTTATGGCAAGGTCTGGCGCCGGCACGACGGCCGCGACTGGATCTACAGGAAATTCACCGAGTTCGACGGCGAAGAGGCGGCCTGAGGCGGCATCGCTGCCGCCGAGCTCACGCGACCTTCGCCGCCGCAGGCTTGGCCGGCGGTGGCTTCAACGGCTTGTCCTGCCGCTTAGACCACGAGATGTAATAGGCCACCGTCGTCATGATCGCGATGCCGGCGATGCTGACGAAGAGCTGCGCGAACAGCGAGCCCGAGCTCATCGACAGCTCGAAATGGCCGACGAAAGACAGGAACACGCCGACGCAGAACACCGCGAGCGATTGCTGGCCGCATACGATCAGCGGATCGAACACCTTCCACTCCAGGCCCGGCCAGTCTTTCGGCACGAAGCGGATCACAAGGATCACGATCACGACGAAGTGGATGAAGCGGTAGGGCGCTAGGTTGGTCTTGTCGTTGGGGTTGAAGGCCGAGAATAGCCATTGCGGGAACATGCCACCGAAGGCCGGGAAGCGGCCGGCCATCGTCATGATCAGCGCGAACAGGAGATAGCCAAGGCAGAGCCACAGCGTGATCGGCGCGTTGATCAGCGTCATCGAGCGCCGCGCCCCGCCCATGGCGCACCAGGCGCCGAACACGAACAGCACCTGCCAGCAATAGGGGTTGAAGTACCACTGACCGGCCGGATAGGCCGTCAGATTCCAGCCGAACTGGCGCGCGGCGAGCCACAGCACGATCGACAGCACCATCGTCACGTCCGGCTTGCGCAGCATGAACCACAGCACCGGCGGAAACAGTCCCATCAGCACGATGTAGAGCGGCAGCACATCGAGATTGAGCGGCTTGAAGCGCAGGAACAGACCCTGCCGCAGCGTCTCGGTGGCGTTGTCGACAAGGCCGGCGACGTTGAACTCGTTGATCATCTCTGAATCGCCGAAGCGGAGTGCCAGATAGCTGATCGAGGCGATATAGATCACGAACAGGATGATGTGGGCGACGTAGAGCTGCCAGACCCGCTTGGTCAGGCGCGTGGCGCCGACGATGAAGCCGCGGTCCAGCATCATCCGCGCATAGACGAAGGAGGCGGTGTAGCCGGAGATGAAGACGAACAGGTCGGCCGCGTCGGAAAAGCCGTAGTTGCGGGTCGTGATCCAGTTCACGACGTTCTCGGGGATGTGGTCGAGGAAGATCGCCCAGTTGGCGACGCCGCGAAACAGGTCGAGCCTGAGATCGCGACCCTTTTCGGGGAGCGTGGCGTTGATGTTCAGGAAGGCCATGCGACGGGAGCTCTCGGAGGGGACGGATATGCTGATGTCGGCGAGGCAGTGCGGCCGGGCGGAATCCCGGCGCGGAAGGCGGGTACGGAATTGTCACGGTGCAGCATAATGACTATACCGTCGGTGAGGGTGACCGGGGAGCCGGAATCACCGATCAGTTCCCGATCGGTGTCTCTATACTATCCCTGAKGTTTCCACCAACTGCCACCCTGACGCATCGAAATCGAACGAAAAGACGAAAAGGCCCRGACGCCCCATGACCGCACGCATTTTCAAGCCCGCCAAGAACGCGATGCAATCCGGCCGGTCCAAGACCCGGGAATGGCAGCTCGACTACGAGCCGGAGCAGCCGCGCGCGGTCGAGCCGCTGATGGGCTGGACCTCGTCCGGCGACATGAAGCAGCAGATCACGCTGCGCTTCCAGAGCAAGGAAGAGGCGGTCGCCTATTGCGAGCGCAAGGGCATCGCCTACCAGGTGATCGAGCCCCAGGATTCGATCCGCCGGCCGGTTGCCTATGCCGACAATTTCTCGTTCCGGCGCGGCGAGCCCTGGACGCATTAAAGGCCTTTCTCGTCCAAGACGTCGTCATGCCCGGGCCTGTCCCGGGCATCCGTTTTGGCGGGAGGGTGAATCACGTGGATGGCCGGGACATAGGCGAGCGGAAGCGACGCCGTCCTTCGGACCGCTGCGGCGGTCGAGGCCCTTGGCAGCAATTCCACCCCATGCTTCGCTGCCACCAGGCATGACAGGCTCAGGGCGAGGTGGGGTATGGCCGGGCGTGACCAGCTCGACGGCGTCGATCTGAAGATATTATCCGAGCTGCAGCAGGACGGGCGGGTGCGCAACAACGAGCTGGCGCTGCGCGTCGGCGT
Source organism: Bradyrhizobium sp. P2_E8 (assembly GCF_056403875.1). NCBI lineage: Bacteria > Pseudomonadati > Pseudomonadota > Alphaproteobacteria > Hyphomicrobiales > Nitrobacteraceae > Bradyrhizobium > Bradyrhizobium sp. P2_E8. The sequence goes on along the minus strand of NZ_JBFUES010000261.1, from coordinate 404 downwards.
GTCCGCGCCCAACTGCCTGCGGCGGTTGAAGTCGCTGTTCAGCCGCGGCGTGATCCGGGCGGTGCGTGCCGTCATCGACGAGCGGCTGCTCGGCTATGAGGTGGTGTCGTTCGTGTCGATCCAGCTCGGCAGCCAGGCCCAGCCGGTGCTGGAGGCGTTCGAGGGCTCGATTGCCGCGATCCCGCGCATCCAGCAGTGCTGGCGGATTTCGGGCGACACCGACTATCTCCTGAAATGCGTCGCGCCGAGCGTCGAGAGCATGCGCCAGCAGCTGCTGCACTTCGCCGCGATGCCTGATGTCAAGAACGTCCGCAGCTTCCCGGTGCTGGGCGTCGCGAAGGACGTGCCGCTGCCGTTGCAGGAGGTCGCGGCGGCGGCGGGATAGGGGACTTCCTTGCGTGGAT
>NZ_JBFUES010000260.1:0-8087 GCF_056403875.1 Bradyrhizobium sp. P2_E8 | reverse complement strand
GAACAGCACGACACCAAGGACCAGAATGGCGGCCATTCCGGCCGGAATGATGAAGCGATGCTCGATCAATCCGGTCAGCGAGCGCGAATAGGCATGACGCATCGTCTCGAAATTACGCTCGAACGCCGCGTGAAAGCGCCCGAACGGTCCGCGCGGCACGGTGCCGGGTGCATCGTGGCGCTCGCCCTTGAGCAGTAGGCCGATGATGATCGGCGTCAATGTCCTGGACAGGCCGTAGGATGCAAGCATTGCGAAGACCACGGCAAGGCCGAGCGGCGTGAACAGATATTTGGCCGGTCCCTCCAGGAAGACGACGGAGGTGAAGACGCAGCTGATCGCAAGCGTCGAGACGAGTGTGGGCAGAGCGATGCCGGCCGCGCCGTGCAGCGTCGCCTGCGGCAGGGGCAGCCCCTCCTCCGTGAGCAGACGATGAGTGTTCTCGATCGTGACCGTGGAATCGTCGACCAGAATACCCACGGCCAGCGCCAGCCCGCCCAGCGTCATGGTGTTGAGGGTCTCGCCGAGGAAATGGAGCGCGATCAGCGAGGTGAGGATCGACAGCGGGATCGAGATCATGACCACGAGCGTCGAGCGCCATGATCCCAGGAACAGGAGGATCATCAACGCGGTCAGTCCGGCGGCGATGGCGCCCTCGCGCAGCACGCCTTCCACCGATTGCTTGACGAACACCGACTGATCGAACAACTCGTTGATCTGCATGCCCGAAGGCGCAGCCGCGCGCGCGGCCTCGAGCGCCGGGTGGACCGCCTTGACCACGCTGACGGTCGAGGCGTTGCCGTTCTTGATGATGCTGAGCAGAACCGAACGACGGCCGTTCTGGCGCACCACGTTCTGCTGCACCAGCCAGCCATCGTGAACCTGCCCGACGTCCTTGACGAAGATGGTGGCGCCGTTCACGACCTTGATCGGGATGTTGTTGAGGTCCTCGATCGAAGGTGCCGTCGCATTGGTGCGGACGACATACTGCTTGTCGCCCATTTTTGCGGTGCCGGCCGGCAGCGTCAGGTTCTGGGCGTTAACCGCATTGACGACGTCGAGCGGCGTCAGCCCCTTCGCGACCAGCTTGGCGGGATCGATATCGACCATGATCTGCCGGTATTTTCCGCCCGAGGGAGTCGGCAGCGTGATGCCGGGGATCGGCGCCAGTTGCTGACGGATGCGGTAGATGCCGTAGTCGTAGAGCTGCTGCTCGCTCAGCGTATCGGAGCTCAGGCTGATCTGGAGCACGGGCACACTCGAGGCGTTGAACTGCACGACGACCGGCGCCTGGATGCCGGGCGGCATCAGCGCGCGGATCGCATTGGTGGCGGAGACGATCTGCGAGATGGCGAGGTCGAGGTTGACGTCGGGTTGGAAGTAGATCTTCTGCACCGACAGACCGGCCATCGTCTGCGCTTCGATATTCCTGATTCCGTTGACGTTCGAGCTGATCGAGTACTGGCTGTAGGTGGTGACACGCTGCTCCATCTCCGGCGTGCTCAGGCCGGTGTAACTCCAGATCACGGTTACGACCGGAATGTCGATATCGGGAAAGATGTCGGTCGGCATCGCAAATATGGTGACGGCGCCCAGGAACAGGATCAGCGCGGCGACCACGTAGAACGTATGGGGAAATCGCAGAGCGAAACGAACGATACCCATCGAGCACTCCTCGTTCCGCAGCGACCGTTTGCGGCCACCGCGGCATCCAGATCAGCAGCAAGGCGTTGCACGCGGATATTTCCGCGCGGCCCAGCCTCCTGCGCCTCCTGGATGTTCTTGGCTCGAGGGTCGACGATTAGCCGCTCAATGAACCCTGGCCGCGTTCCCGGCTTCGCGCGGCCGGTATCGCGGTTGAAGGAGGACTTAGAACTTGGACGTCGGAAGTGAAAGCCGCGCGGCGTTACTTCGCGGTAATGAAGCGCGCGATTTGACCACGAGTTGGTGAACCTCCGCGCACGGAAACTCAAGGTCACGCGAGCTTGCGTGGTCCTGCACTCCCGGCGGTGGCGCCATATCATTTCGGCATTGGTCAAAATCGTGCCGGCCGTCCAAGATCCGCCGTACCGGCGAAGCACAATGCAACGAAGCACGATCCAACAAGGAGTGCCGCGCGGTAACATTGGGAGGTTCGTCATGCAGGAGAACGTCGCCCGCGGAGCCCGCTCGCGCGCCATTCCATTCGATGCCGCCAAGCTCGACCGCCTGATGGAGGCAGCCGGGCTCGACGTCCTGGTCGCGACCTCCAAGCACAATGTGCAGTACCTGCTCGGGGCCGAGCGCGCGATCTTCTTCGACTACATGGATGCCATGGGCGTCAGCCGCTATCTGCCGGTCCTGGTCTATCCCAAGGGCGCGCCGGAAAAATCCGTCTATGTCGGCCACCGCCTGGAGACCCATCAGCGCGCCGTGGCGCCGCCCTGGGTGCCGCAGGTCCGGACCGAGTCGAGCGGCTCGGTCGACGCGATCACGCGGGCCGTTGCGGCCTTGAAGGACGCCGGTGTGCCGATGAAGCGGGTCGGGGTCGAGATGGCGTTCCTGCCGATGGATGCGGGCCGGGCGCTGGCCGACGCCCTGCCCGGCGCCGAGCTCAAGGACGCGCTGCTGGTGCTGGAGCGTCTGCGCGCGGTGAAGTCCGCCGACGAGCTGGCCAAGCTGAAGACGGCATCTGAACTGGTGATCGCCGCGATGCTGGAGGTGATCGCCGGGTACGGTCCCGGCACGACCAAGCAGCAATTGTCGGACGCACTGCGGGTGGCCGAGGTCAACCGCGGGCTCACTTTCGAATACTGCCTGCTGGCCTGCGGCAACAGCCACAACCGGGCGCCGTCGGGGCAGCGCTGGGAGCACGGCGAGGTGCTGTCGCTCGACTCCGGCGGCAATTATCACGGCTATATCGGCGACCTCGCCCGCATGGCCGTGCTGGGCGATCCGGATGCCGAGTTRAAGGACTGTCTGGCTGAGATCGAGGCGGTGCAGCGCGCCGCCTTCGCCGCAGTCCGTCCGGGCGCCATGGGCGGCGACATCTATGTCGCGGCCGAGCGGCAGCTCGCCCAGATCACCCAGCGCGACTGCACGGATTTCCTGGCCCACGGCATGGGCCTCGTCAGCCACGAGGCCCCTCGCCTGACCGCCACAGGTCCGGTTCCCTATGACGACACGGACGCGCGGCTGCCGCTCGAGCCAGGCATGGTGGTGTCGATCGAGACCACGATGAAGCATCCGAAGCGCGGCTTCATCAAGCTCGAGGACACGGTCGCGGTAACGCCGACGGGCTACGAGATCTTTGGTGAAGGTGGGCGGGGCTGGAATTTGGCCGGCAGCGCGCTTTAGCCGGCAAGCCAACCTCAGACACTCTTCAACGCTTCAGCAAACTCGACCACGATCGCCTTCGTCAGGCGTCCGCTGAATCTGTCCTTCTGCCACAGTGCAGTCATCTCGACGGGAGACGGCTCCCATCCGGTCATGACGCGAACAAGCGCTCCCGAATTCAGTGCCGCCTCCACCATGAACAAGGGCAGGTTCGCGACACCGAGCCCCGCGAGCGCGGCCTCTACCAGTATCGTCTGCCGGTTTGCCGCGAAGCCAATCCGTGGGGTCACCGTGACAGCAGCACCGTCATGACTTCGTAGATCCCACTCGACCAAGTCGCTGCGGATCGCGAGCGCAGGGATCTCGTTCAGGTCCTGCGGCTCCTTCAATGCCATCTGAGCCGCGAGGAAGTCCGGACTCGCGACCAGCACCCTCGGCAGCGAGGCGAACTTCTTGAACATCAGCCCGGAGTCGGCGACCTGCCCCATCCGCACGACCAGATCGTATCCCTCCTCGATCAACGAAACCCTTCGATCGGCCAAGGTCATCTCGATCGTGACGTCGGGGTGCCTGGTCTTGAAGCGGATCAACGCTGGAGCCAGAACGGCAGTCGCGATGTCCGGCGGCAACGACAATCGAACGGTGCCTGACAGCGCAACCCGCTCATCCAAAACCTCAGCCACGGCCTCTTCAGCGAGGTTGAGCGCGGGCCGGCTGCGATCGAAGAGCCGCTGCCCCTCTTCGGTTAGCGCGACACCCCTCTTCGTCCGTCGCACCAGTCGGACATTCAAGGTCTTCTCGAGGGCGGACAGTCGCCGCGACAGAGTGGCCTTCGGAATGCCGGTCGCACGCTCGGCCGCCGCCAGCCCGCCCGCTTCGACGATACGGGTGAACAGCGCGAGGCCGTCGAAATCTGAAAAGATGCTCATGTTCCATTTATGAAACATGAGGTGGGCATTTTTCAAGTCTGCCGCAAGTTTCGTTCCATCCGTAGGTTCACCGGCGAGCGACATCGCTCGTTCGACCGAGGGAGACCACGTCATGTCCAAGATAATGTCCAAGTATTTCACGCCTGAGGATTCCGCGCTTCTGCTGATCGACCACCAGATCGGCACCATGCAGCTGATCAAGAACATCGATGTCGAGCGCGCCAAGCGCATGTCGCTGGCGCTGGCGAAGACCGCGAGCATTCTCGGTATCCCCACCGTCCTGACATCCAGCCAGGAAGATCGCCTGCAGGGTCCATTGCTGCCTGAACTGAAGGACATTCTTCCCGACGCCTTTGACAAGCGCGTCAAGCGCGAAGGCATCGTCAACGCCTGGACCGACGCCAACTTCAAGGCTGCCGTGGAAGCGACGGGCCGCAAGAACCTGATCATGGCGGGTGTCACGACCGACGTCTGCCTCGTCTTCCCGGCGATCGACGCGGTGGCGGAAGGCTACAAGGTACAGGCCGTCATGGACGCCTCGGGATCGCCGTTCGAGCTCTCGGAAGACATGTCCCGCCGCCGCATGCAGGACGCCGGCGTTGTGCTAACGGCGACCAACACCATGATCGCAGAGCTGGCCCAGAACTGGGGCACGCCGAACGGGCAGAAGCTGATCCAGCTCCTGTTCACCGACGTGTTGCCACCGATCCAATCGTAATTGATCCCAGGCCGCCGGGGCCAAGGAGCAGCAACATGCCTTCAGCAGCGCCCATCCATGGGGTCGGCATCGTGTCGCCGGAGACTCATCAGGTCAGATCACACGGGCCATTCCAGTTGCGCCGAATCCATCCAGGCATCTCTCTGGATCAACAGGACGATGCAGGCTTCGGCGGGCTCGGGGTCATCGACCACGCCCGGCTTCAACCCGGTCTCGTCGTCAGGATGCACGAACACCGCAACGACGAGATCATCAGCTACATGCGTAGCGGACGGATGCTGCACACCGATTCCGCCGGCAGAAGCGAAGTCATTTCACCCGACCGGCTCATGGTGATGAACGCAGGTCGGGGCTTCTACCATGAAGAGAAGGTCCTCGGTGACGATCAGATCGAAATGCTCCAGATCTTCGTTCGGCCCGAAGCTGCGGATGCGGAGCCCAACGTTCAGTTCGTCGCGCTGGACGAGGCCGAGCGAGACGGGCAATGGCGGCTACTGGCGGGGCCCGAGGGATCCGACGCGCCGACTTTTGTACGGCAGGCCCTCTACCTCTACGACACACATTTGCCGGCGGGGCGAAGCACCGAGCTTCCGTCGAAACCGGGCTTCGATCGCTGGCTCTACGTCTTCCGGGGTAACGTCGCCGCAGGTGAGCACAAGGCCGGCAAGCATACCGCGCTGATGTTCGCCGGCGACGGCATCTCGCCGAGGGTGGAAGTGAGCGAGGACGCAGACCTTGTCGTCTTTCTCGTCGACCGTAACGCGAGATATTCGCGTGAGGGAACGATCAGCGGTTGAAGGCGGCCGCGGCCGGGATCTCGGCGGACGCGCTCTAGCGCTGCGGCAGCAATTCCAACTGGCTCTGCGCCTTCTTCACCGCCGCCGCGAACCAGCTCTGGCTTGGCGCTTCCTTGGCGAAGCATTTTGTGTAGGCGTCCATCGCCTGGTCTTCCTTGGCCATACTGTCCTGCGGGGTTTTCCTGGCCATCATCTGCTTCCAGACCTTCTCGCAAGCCGCGATCTCGGCGGTCTTGACGGCGTCGGTTACGGCGAGGAAGTAGACCTTCTCGCCCTGGATCGCGACGACGTCGATCTCACGCGGCGCCCCCTTCAGATCGCCATTGCCGCGCACGCCAAGAACGGCGACCGCGGCGCTCGCCGCCGCAGGCTTGGTGATCGGCAGCTCCGCATATTTGGCGAAGGCGGAGTCCTGGATCGCATAATAGTAGAAGCGATCCGACCTGAACGCCGCGCCGATCTCTTGCGGCATGCCGTCCTCGCGGTGCTCGCGCAGCCAGTGCTTGAGCAGCGCGGTCGTGGTCGCCACGGCTTGCATCTTGTCGCCCTCGGAGGCGAAGCCGAGCCCGTCGAGATGGCCGAAGCCGGAGTCGCCCTTGAAGAGCGTATCGGCGTTCGACTTGCCCTCTGCGGGCAGCCCTTTGATCGCGACCGGTCCCACCAGTTCGCGCAGCACGCCCGTCAGCTCCTTGAGCGCCGCATCGTGCTGCCTGGAGGTCTCGTCGTTCTCCGGCGCCTTGGAGAACTTTGCTATGTAGCGATCGCGCAGGTCGAGATAGCGCTGCTCGGGCGCGGCCGCGTGGGCGGTCGTCGTGAGGACGAGCAGGCAGAGCAAGGCAGGCAATCTCATTCAATGTCCGCAGACTGGAGCGATCTCCAGTCTTTGTGCCGGCGCCGGGCGGGTAGGTTCATCCGCAAGGCCGGGCCTACTCCGCCGGCGTGAGCTGCCTGTTCAGGCGCATCGCGGCGGTCTCGCGCACGCGGACGCGGGCGCGGCGCTTGCGCCACCAGATCACGACGCCGGTCACCGAAAGCGCGGCCACCACCAGCCCCATGATCGAGATCAGGATGCGGCCGAACAGCCCGACGATCCGTCCCGAATGCAGCGGAAACTGCGCCTGCACGAAGATATCGGCCGCGGTGCCGACCCATGGCAGCCGCTGGCCGAGCGGATGGCCGTCCTCGCTGTCGTAGTAGAGCTGCGCCGGGCCGACGCCGCCGGCGCCGTGATCGTCGCCGGGATGGAAGTAGGCTGCGGCATAGACCCCGTGGGCGGGGCCGTAGCTGAGCGCGCCGACCGGGGTGGACCACCCTCGCCCCTTGCCGTCGGCCGTGGCGCGCGCGGCGATGTCGGCAAACGTCACCTTGGGCTCGATGGGATCGTCGAGATCGCGGTACGGCCGCTGCTCATACGGCGTCGGCGTATAATTCGACACCATCTTCATCAGCGGCGAGAACACCTCGAAATAGAGGTTCAGCGAGAACGCCGTGAAGGCGATGACGAACAGCAGCCCCCAGGTCCACAGGCTGAAGGCGCGGTGGATGTCGAAATTGATCCGGTAGGCGCTGCCCGAGGTCTTGATGGTCCAGGCCGGCGCCCAGCGCGCCCAGAAGCCGCGTTCGAGCTGGCGCGCGACCTGCGGCGCCCGCGCGGCCTTCGCGCCGCGCCGTGACGGCAGCGTCAGATAGAAGCCGACGAGGCAGTCGATGGTCCAGATGATGGCGATGATGCCGAGCAGGCGCATGCCCCAGCGGTCGCTGCCCCAGAACTCCGGGATGTGCATGGTGTAGTGCAGCTTGTAGAGAAACGAGATGAAGTTCTCCCGCGTCACCGGCCATACCGCGCCCCAGTAGCGCCGTCCCAGCTCGACGCCCGTGTTGGGATCGAGGAAGACCTGATTGTAGCCGAGCGGATAGCGCTTGCCGGTTGCCGGATCGATCCGCGGCATGATGAAGAACCACAGCGAGTGGCCCTCCTCCGGCGCCATGAAGAGATAGACGACGCGTGCGCGGGGATCGCGCTGCTCGATCAGCTTGGCGAGCTCGATCGAGGGAATGGCCGGGCCCTTGCTGGTGACRTCGAACAAATGGCTGTTCAGGACGTCGTCGATCTCGTGATCCCAGGAGATGATCGCGCCGGTGATGCCGGAGAAGAACAGGAATCCGGCCGTGAGCAGGCCCGCCCAGCGATGCAACCTGCCGAATATCGCTCTCATCGTCTTCGACTCTCATCAAGCGGGTCCGGCCCCGTTGCCGGGCCGTCGTCAGTTGAACTCACCAGCGATACGTCAGCTTGCCGATTGCCTTGCGTCCCTCGGCATACATGCACCC
>NZ_JBFUES010000259.1:0-8132 GCF_056403875.1 Bradyrhizobium sp. P2_E8 | reverse complement strand
GTCTAGGGTCTCATTCATTCAAGGTAACAGCTGACGGCGAAGTGCCGCAACGGCCTCGAGGCCGGCTGGCAATTTCGCAAGTAGAGCTTTGCAAGAGCGCGGCATTCCGCCGCTGAAGAAGGAAAAGCAATGTCCAGGATGATTCTGTTGAACCTGCCCGTGCGCGATCTCGCCGCATCGACGGCGTTCTATGTCGCGCTCGGCGGTACGGTGAACCCTCAGTTTTCGGGCGAGAATTCGACCTCGCTCATGGTCACGGACGCGATCGGCGTGATGCTGCTGACCCACGATCATTATCGCCAATTCACCAAACGTCCGATTGGTGACCCGCGCCGCGACAGTCAGGTCTTGATCGCCCTCACGGTCGATGACCGCGACGCCGTCGATGCAACGCTAACTCGCGCGGTGGCGGCGGGTGGTCGCGCCGATCCCAACCCGGCACAGGATCTCGGCTTCATGTACAACCGCCACATTGAAGATCCGGACGGCTATGTCTGGGAAATCGTATGGATGAACCCATCGGCGAGCACCTGAACGCAGAAGACTGCGCGACGAGCTTACGAGGGGAGTCTAACTCGCCTGCTTCCTTGACGCCGCGAATACGCCCGACAGCACCAGGGCAAAACCGATGAAGTGGAACGCCTGCGGGCGTTCGCCGAGGAAGACCATCGCCATGATCGAGCCGAACACCGGCACGACGTGGAAAAACGGCGCGGCGCGGTTGGCGCCGATCAGGCGCACGCCGCGATTGAAGCAGAGATAGGCGAGCGTCGAGGGGAACACCGCGACATAGAACAGCGTGAGCAGGTTCGGCCCGTCGAGCTTCATCACCGGCCGCGCGGACAATTCCCAGATCTCCAGCGGAATGAGGCAGGCGGCGCCGGCACCGAAGGTGAAGGCGAGGAACGACAGGCCGTGCATCGCCGGCCGCTTCAGGCTCAGCACCGAATAGAGCGCGAAGATCAGCAGCGCGAGGAGGAAGATGAGGTCGCCCTTGTTGAACTCGATGTTCGACAGCGTGGTGAAATCGCCATGCAGCAGGATCGTCAGCACGCCGCACATCGACAGCAGCACGCCGAAGGCCTGTGCCGCGGTGAGCCGGACGCCGAGGATCGCCAGCGACCACAGCGCCACGAGCAGCGGCGCGGACGACTGGAGCAGCAGCGTGTTGAGCGCCTGGGTATGCTCCAGCGCCCAGTATTGCAGCGTGTTGAAGGCGCCGATGCCGGTGATCGAGAGCGTGACCATCAGGCCGAGCTTGCTGCGGATCGCGGGCCAGTCCTGCGCGAGATGTTTCCAGGCGAATGGCAGCACGAGGAGGAACGCGAAGAGCCAGCGCAGGAACGACAGCGTGACCGGCGGGATGTGGCCGGCGGCAAGCCGCCCGACGATGGCGTTGCCGGCCCAGCACAGCGCGGTGATGCTGAGCAGCAGGTAGGGCTGGTTGGCGATCCAGTTGTGGCCGGGCGTCGCGGCGCTGGTGGTCTGGTCGGTGGCGGACATTGTGATTGTTATGGCCCCGCGTCATGCGCCGAGGCCCCGGCCCGGCGACGTCCGGGCCGGCTGGTAGCCCGGCCCGTTCAAAGACACGGAAATGCGCCCGATATCAATGGCGCGAGGTGCATCGCGACCATGCGTCGGTCGTAACAATGGAACATCAGGCCTTATTCTGCCGCGACGCATCGCGCGCCATCGCGTCCGGACGCATGGCGGCCCGCGCGGCCCAGCCCCCGCCGAGAATCGCTCCGGTAAAACCGCCACCATGGGTGAAGGCTGATGCGAGATAGAGGCCACCGATCGCGGTTGCGGCGATCGGCTTGAAGCCGCGCGTATTCGGCGCAAAGCCGTAGATTGAGCCGCCGGGCGTGTTGAGGTAGTGGGCAAAGGTTTCTGCCGTCGACATCTCGCGCTGCGTCACCGCACCGGCAATGCCGGGGAAGTGCCGGTCGAGATCGGCAATGACGCGGTCCATCCAGCGCTCCTTGCGAGCGCCTTTTGCGGCGCTGGAAAGGCCGGCCCAATTCTCGATCCGATCGACGCCGACGAGCGAGGCCAGATGAGGAGGATGCTCGTTCAGCCCGGAATCGATCTGATCATAGGCGACGAAACCATAAGGCGTAAGGCGACCGGACGAATCCTCGCCCAGAAGCGCGCCGGCCTCGCGAACGCCGGAGAGCGTGGTGAGCCAGGCCGGCAGGATGCTGGTCGAATAGTGCGACACCCCGAAATTGCGGGAAGGGCGGCTCAACCCGATCGACACGGTCCACAGTGAGATCGACGGCAGCTTGTCCTGATAAGGCGCCTGGAAAGCGGCGCGCTTGTCCTGCGGCAGCATCGCGRCCAGCACCGAGGGGGCCGCATTGCCGAACACGATCGGGGCCAGCTCTTCGCTCGCCTCGTCTGTTCCCGCCGCGCGATGGCGCACGCCGCGCACGCGGTCACCGTCCATCAGGATGGTCTCGACCTCGCGACCCGTCTCCGCCACACCGCCGGCGTCGCGGATGATTGCGACCAGGCGGTCGCTCAGCACTTGCGAACCGCCGCGTATATAGTGGCCGCCGCCGGAGAGATACGAGGCCTGCGGGATCGCGAACGGGATGAAGGGCATCGTGTCCGGATCGTCGGTGTAGTAGACGAGGTTCGAGGCCAGTGCGAGCTTCACCGGCTCATTGTCGCCGAACAGACGACAGAGCACTTCACTCAACGTGGCATGGCGGTCGCGGATCAGTGGCCACAAACGCCATGGCAAGGTCGGTGCATTCCAGAGCCACCAGTTGCGGTCGTCCTGATGCTCGCTCATCAATGAAACCGCCTGCCGCACCGCGTCGATACGTTCAAAATACTGCGCGATGCCCTTGGCCTGCGCAGGAAATTGCGATTTCGCCGCGGCCGACGCGGCATCGATCCCGCGCGGCATCACAAACGGGCGCTCGAACAGGGGGCTGCGCACCTCGTGCAGTGCGCCGACCTCGACGAAGGGCATGTCGCGGTCGATCCCGAGTGCCCGCAGGATCGGCAGCTTGGGATCGCCGGCATCGAGGCCGTCGATCTCGTGCAGCGACGCCTCGATCGCGAGCTGGCCATGACGATACACCGTGGCTGCACCGCCGAAATTGTGATTGCGTTCGAGCACCAACACCTTGTGGCCGGCCCGCGCGAACAGCGCCGCCGCGGTGAGGCCGCCGAGTCCGGACCCGATGGCGATGGCGTCGAAGCTGCGCATGGTCGTCTCCACGGACTGATTGCGGCTTCGCAACCCTTGGCTCGCGAAGCAGACGCCGCGTTGACATGCGTCAAGCAGGCCGCGCGAAAACAACCAAGGCCCTGGGCCGGTCTGACATATTGCCGTCACAGATCATCGGCTATTCCGCCTCGCGCGGATCGCAAACGGCTTCAACAGCTCCGCGCAGGCGAGATAGACAACGACTAGAAGCGCGATGCCGGCCATCATCAGCGGCGGCGGCGCGACAAAGCCGAACCAGGTGCCGACCGGCGTGAACGGCACGACCATCGCGACCAGCAGGGCGATCAGCGACGAGGCCGACAGCACTGGATCGGGCCAGTTGCGCCACGGTCGGCCGTTGGTGCGGATGACGAAGATCACCAGGATCTGCGTCGCCATGGATTCGATGAACCAGGCGGTGCGGAACTCGCCGGGCGATGCGTGAAACAGCATGATGAGGGCGCCGAAGGTCAGGAAGTCGAACACCGAGGACAGCGGTCCCATGATCGCGGCGAAACGCGCCAGCCGCGTCATGCTCCAGACCTGCGGCTGCGCGGTGGCCGCGCGCGAGACCCGGTCGAAGGGAATGCCGAGCTCGGAGAGATCGTACAGCAGGTTGTTGAGCAGGATCTGCGTCGGCAGCATCGGCAGGAACGGCAGCACCATCGAGGCGATCGCCATCGACAGCATGTTGCCGAAATTCGAGCTCGCGCCCATGCGGACATATTTCATGATGTTGGCGAAGGTGCRCCGTCCTTCCTCGACGCCGTCGGCGACGACCTCGAGATCCGAAGCGAGCAGGATCATGTCGGCGGCGGCCTGCGCCACGCCGGTTGCGCCGTCGACCGACAATCCGACGTCGGCAACCTTCAGGGCCGGTGCGTCGTTGATGCCGTCGCCGAGGAAGCCGACCACTTCGCCGCCCGCCTGAAGCGCCTTCACGATGCGCGACTTCTGGTCCGGCGCGAGGCGGCCGAAGGCGTCAGTGGAACGCACCTGCACGGCGAGCGCTTCGTCGCTGAGCCGTGCAACGTCGGCCCCCGACAGCACGCGCGCGGGATTCAGCCCGACCAGGCTCGCGAGCCGCTTCACCACCACGGGGTCGTCGCCCGAGAGGATCTTCAGGCCCACGCCGTTTGCCGCGAGCCGCGCGATTGCGGCTGCGGCCGTCGGCTTCGGCGGATCGGCGAAAGCGCAGAAGCCCTCGAAGGCGAGATCGGTCTCGTCCTCCGTCTCGACCTCGCGCACCACGCCGCTCCACGCCCGCGAGGCGATCGCCACGGTGCGCAGGCCCTCGCTCGCGAGCTCACGCACGCGTGCCAGCGCAGCAGTGCGCGCGCTCTCGTCCATCGTGCACAATGCGAGCACGGCTTCCGGCGCACCCTTGACGACGAGCAGCGTGCCTTCGGGGCCGGTCGCGAGCACCGATCCCAGCCGGCGCGAGAAGTCGAAGGCCTGCCTCCCGGCCAGGGTCCAGCCCTGCGCGGCGTCCGGCCGGCCGGCGACGAGCGCGGCATCGAGTGAGCCGCGATCGCCGCCGAGCGATGCCGCGATGGCGCCGAGCTGCGCAGCGCGGGCATCGTCCTTGCCCTCGGCGTCGAGGCTCCCAGCGAGAGTGATCTCGGCCGAGGTCAGCGTGCCCGTCTTGTCGGTGCACAGGACGGTCATGGCGCCGAGATCGTGGATCGCGGCCAGCCGCTTCACGATCACCTTGCGGCCGGCCATCCGCAGCGCGCCGCGCGACAGCGTCACCGTGGTGATCATCGGCAGCAGCTCCGGCGTGAGCCCGACCGCGAGCGCGACTGCGAACAGCAGCGAATCGAGCACGGGACGGCCGAACACGACGCGGACGGTGAGCACGACCAGCACCAGCGCGAGCGTGGCCCGCGCGATCACGAGGCCAAATTCGTGCAAATCGCGCTCGAAGGGGGAGGGGGCCTGCGTCTCTGCAAGCGCGGAGGCCGCCGCGCCGAACACGGTGTCGCGGCCGGTCCTGACGACGAGCGCGACCGCCTCGCCCGTTTGCGCCACGGCGCCGCGGAATAGTGCATTCGACGTGTCGTCGGGGTCGGCGGCGGCGCCGGCGCGCTTCTGCACCGGATAGGGCTCGCCGGTGAGCGCGGCCTCTCCGGCCGTGAAGGCGGTGCTCTCCAGGATCAACGCATCCGCCGGGATGATGTCGCCGGCGCGGACGCGCAGGAGGTCGCCCGGAACGACGTGGTCGACGTCGATCTCGCGGAAGGCGTCGTCGCGCCTGACCTCGGCCTTGAGCGCCACCGAGCGGCGGAGGATCTCGGCGGCGCGGACCGCATGGCCCTCCTGGATGGTGTCGAGCCCGATCGAGAGCACGAGAATCAAGACAATGATGAGCCCGCCGATGTCGTCACCGGTCAGCATCGAGACGATGCCGGCGACCAGCAGGATCAGCGACAGCGGCTCCAGCAGCCGGCGCAGGATCGCACGCGCGGCCCCCTCGATGCGCGGCGGCGCGTCGCTGTTCGGCCCGAAACGGCCGAGGCGTGCGGCGGCCTCGGTCGCAGTCAGGCCCTGCAAGGTGCAGCCGAGCTCAGTGCAGAGCGCATCCGTCGGCAGGCGCCAGAACTGGCTCGTCTGGCTGTTCGGTGGCTTGGTCACGGCATATCCGGCATGGAGGCCTTGGGGCCCGGGAAGGGTAAGCTGCGGAGGTGACAGCCATCCTTGGCGCAATCGCGGGCCGGAACGGTTGATGCGTGTCAATTCCGCTGCCGCCGGGCCGCCAACCTTTCAGGATTTTAAGGGGATATCAAAGGCTTGGAGTGCCTTCCCGACCTCGAAAAAGCCCCGTTCTTGCTTGCCTAGAGAGGCTGCTTCCTTTATCCGGTTGGCTGCCTTGCGTGCGAGCGGCCTTGGGCCGCAGAGAGGGCTTGGCGCAGGCATGATCCCGGAAAAGTGGGCACCGGTTTTCCGCGAGGATCATGCCTCCTAGAGACAGATTGAATAGGGATTACCCGCGAATGGCCAATGTTGTCGTCGTCGGCGCCCAGTGGGGCGACGAAGGGAAGGGCAAGATCGTCGACTGGTTGTCGGAGCAGGCGGACATCGTCGTCCGTTTCCAGGGCGGCCATAACGCCGGCCACACGCTGGTGATCAACGGCAAGACCTACAAGCTCGCGCTGCTGCCCTCGGGCGTGCTGCGTGAGCACAAGCTGTCGGTGATCGGCAACGGCGTGGTGTTCGATCCCGCCGCCTTTCTCGACGAGGTCACCAAGCTGCGCGCGCAGGGCGTTGCCGTCTCCCCGGAAAATCTGCGCGTCGCCGAGAACGTCACCCTGATCCTGCCGCTGCACCGCGAGCTCGATGCCTTGCGCGAGTCCTCCAACGCGGCGACCGCGATCGGCACCACGCGCCGCGGCATTGGTCCTGCCTACGAGGACAAGGTCGGCCGCCGCGCCATCCGCCTGATGGACCTCGCCGACCTCGACACCCTCCCGCACAAGATCGACCGCCTCTTGGCTCACCACAACGCCTTGCGCCGCGGCCTCAATCTGCCGGAGTTCGACGGCAAGGATATCCTGAAGGAATTGACCGCGCTGGCGCCGCAGCTTCTGCCCTATGCCGAGACGGTGTGGCGGCTGCTGGACATCAAGCGGCGCGAAGGCAAGCGCATGCTGTTCGAGGGCGCGCAAGGCGCGCTGCTCGACGTCGACCACGGCACCTATCCCTACGTCACCTCGTCCAACACGGTGGCGGCGCAGGCCGCGACCGGCTCGGGCCTCGGCCCCGGCGCGGTCGGCTACGTGCTCGGCCTGTGCAAGGCCTATACGACCCGCGTCGGCCAGGGCCCGTTCCCGACCGAGCAGGACAACGCGATCGGCCGCAAGATCGGCGAGCGTGGCCGCGAGTTCGGCACCAATACTGGGCGGCCCCGCCGCTGCGGCTGGTTCGACGCCGTGCTGGTCCGCCAGGCGGTCCGCACCTGCGGCATCAACGGTCTCGCGCTGACCAAGCTCGACATCCTCGACGGCTTCGATTCGATCGAGGTCTGCACCGGCTACAAGCTCGACGGCAAGGAGATCGACCACTTCCCGGCCGGCGAGGGCGCCCAGGCCCGGGTCGAGCCGATCTACGAGACCATCGAGGGCTGGAAGGAGCCGACCGCCAGTGCACGGTCCTGGGCCGACCTGCCGGCCCAGGCCATCAAATATGTCCGCCGGATCGAGGAATTGGTGGGGTGCCCCGTCGCGCTGCTTTCCACCAGCCCCGAACGCGAAGATACTATCCTGGTACAAAATCCGTTTGAGGCTTAACGATCTCTTACCGGGAGGCGCGTATAGTTGAGTAGAAATGGCTGATTACTATCCGCTGATCGCCCGCGCTATTGCCGCCCTGGACCCCAACGCTCCCGGCGAAAGCCGTCGCGCGCTCTATGAGCGGGCGCGCACGGCGCTGATCGCACAGCTCCGCAGCGTGCAGCCGCCGCTCTCCGAATCCGAGATCACCCGCGAACGGCTGTCGCTGGAAGAGGCCGTCCGCAAGGTCGAATCGGAGGCCGCCCAGCGTGCCCGCGAGGCCTCGCGCCCCGGTGGCGGCACCCGCAGCAGCGGCAGCGGCGATGCCTTCCGCCGGGCCAGCACCCGTGCCACCGAGGGCAACCCGGCCGCAGCCTCTCCCGCTGCTCCGCCGCGCACCCGTCCGGCGCCGACGCCGCCGCGCGCCGACCGCCCGTCCTTCAACGTCGATGATCAGGGTGACGCCCAGCGTCCGCCGCGCGCGCCCCGTTTCGACGCGCCGCGCCAGCCGGGTCCGCCGGCGATGCCGGAGCCGCCGGCCCCTCCACCTTCCGGACGCGAGCGCGCGCCTGGGCGCCGCCCGCCGGACATCGGACCTCCGCCGCCGCTGCCGCCCGCACCGGGCGTGCGCGGCTTCCGCG
>NZ_JBFUES010000258.1:0-8155 GCF_056403875.1 Bradyrhizobium sp. P2_E8 | reverse complement strand
GCCGTTGGTCCAGTAGTCGTGTCCGTAATAGGCGATCGCTGCCGTGCCCGCGAGGAGCGCGAGCGCCAAGGCCGCCCGCCGGAGCTTGTTTCGGACCGGCACATGCGGCGGCGCCTTGGAATAATCCTGAGTGATTTCAGTTGCTTGCTGAAAGGTTTCGGTGCGGGGCATCTCGGACATGACGGTCTCCTATCGGCTGGCAGGGACTATCGGTCTTTCCAGTTCGAGCGATAATCGGCGAAATGCTGGAAGGATTATCCACTGCGGGTGGATAGTCCGGGACCTCGCCTGAGGTGCGTATGATCTACCCAACCGGACGTGCGACTGCCCCAGAGCGATTGCCGTGCCTGTCGAGCGATTGCTGCTAACGCACGCACCAATGCCGCGCGCGAGATGATCTGATAGATAATCGGGGCGAATACCTTGAGATTATCGATCAAGAGCGGATAATCAGGCGGCATGGACCGATTGACCAGCCTCGAAGTCTTCAGCCGGGTGGTCGAGACCGGCGGCTTCTCCGCAGCAGCCCGCAAGCTCAACATGTCGACCACCATGGTGAGCAATCACGTTCAGGCGCTGGAAGACCGGCTCGGAGTGAGGCTGCTTCAGCGCACCACGCGCAGGGTCAACCTCACCGAGATCGGCAAGGCCTATTACGACCGCTGCGTCCAGATCCTCGCCGATATCGAACAGGCCGACGATATCGCGAGCGAATTGCAGTCGGTGCCCCGCGGCACCTTGCGCGTCCACGTCGCCACGCACATGGTGCCGTTTGTCGCGCCCATCGTGGCGAAACTCCTGTCGACCTATCCAGAGCTCAAGATCGATCTGCGCATGGGCGAAGCCGACGTCGACCTCATCGAGGAAGGGTATGACGTTGCCGTGCGCATGACCACACCGCCGGATTCGAGCCTGATCGTCCGCAGTCTCGCCACCTGGCGCCACGTGCTGTGCTGCTCGCACGACTATCTCGAGAGGCATGGTCGCGTGCGCAAGCTCGATGAGCTCACCGCGCACAATTGCGGCCGTCACGTGAATTATCCCTACGGCGACGATTGGCGCTTCTTCGATCGCAAGGGCGCGCCGGCATCGGTACGGATCTCCGGCAGCTTCATCACCAACAGCGGTGAGGCCCTGCGGAAAGTGGCGCTGGAAGGCGCTGCAGTCTGTCTGATGGCCGGGTTTCTCATTCGGGACGATCTCGAAGCCGGTCACCTCGTTCGGCTCCTGCCCGAATACCGTCCTGTCGAGATGTCGATGAACGCGGTCTATCCGCACAAACATCATCTGTCGGCGAAGGTCAGGACCTTCATCGACATGCTCGTGCACCACAGCGCCGAACAGCAGAAGCTGATCAATCCGTATTCGTGAGACGCATTCCTCATCCTGAGGAGCGCGGAACGCGCGTCTCGAAGGATGAAAGGCCCGGGTCGTGGCCTCGCCCTTCGAGACGCTTGCTTCGCAAGCTCCTCAGGGTGAGGAGATGGATATGTGCTTGCCTCTAGCGCGCCGGCGCCGGCAGCCGCCCAAACACGGTGTCAAGCGCCATCCCGATCGCGAGCAGGCGGCGGTCGCTGCCTGCCGGGCCGTCCAGCTCGAGACCAACAGGCAATGTGCTTGTGGCGCCAAGCGCGATCGGAAGTTGGATGCCGGGAATGCCGGCATTGCTGCCGGGATCGGTGTTCTGGATGAACAGGCCGAAATTTTCGAGACTGCTGGAATCGGGATTTGACTGAATGGCGACGCGCGGCGTGGTCGGAAAGGCGATAGCGTCGAGCTTGTTCCCGGAAAACGTGTCGCTGTAGAGCGCCTGCAGCGCAGGCCGTGCGGTCCCGATCGCTGCGTCATAGATCGGCCTGGCGTCGAGCAGCGTGTTGTCGGGGCCGGGCAGTTTGCGCGGGATGACGAGGCCATCGTAGGTGCCCTTCACGTCGGGGCTCGCGATCTCCTTAGCCAGCGCCTCGATGCTGAGGCCGGTGCCGGTGTGCGCGAGATAGGCGACCATGTCGTCATAGGCTTCGTACAGCGCGACGGGAAAACCGACCTGACCGTTGAGCCCGGCAAGCTGCGGCATCTCGATCTCGACCACCGTGACACCCTGTGCCTTCATTGTCGCGACGGCCGCCTGGAATGCGGTCTCGGTGTCGGCATCGAGATTGGTCAGCATCGACCTCACGATGCCGATCCGCACCTGCTTCAGGTCAGCCGGCACGACGTCGTCGCCACCCGCGATGACGCGGTCGAGCAGCGCGACATCGGCGATGGTCGCGGCCATCGGCCCTGCGGTGTCGCGGGTGTGCGAGATCGGCGCAATGCCCTCTTGCGGATAGCGGCCGGCGGTCGGGCGCAGCGAGGCGCATCCGTTCAGCGCGGCCGGTACCCGGACCGATCCGCCCGTGTCCGTACCAAGCCCGCCCGCGACGATCCGCGCCCCGAGCGCGGCACCCGTGCCTGACGAGGAGCCGCCCGCGATGAGCGCGCGATCATAGGCGTTGCGTACGCCGAACTCGGCGCCGGTCTTGAATGCGGTGTTATAGCCGGAGATGCCGAAGGCGAGTTCGTGCATGCTGGTCTTACCGATGATGATTGCGCCGGCGGCGCGCAGCCTTGCCGCCACCGGCGCATCGGAACTCGGCACGTAATCCTTCAGCGCGGGCGTGCCGGCACTACAGGGAAGCCCGGCCAC
The DNA here is from genome assembly GCF_056403875.1 of Bradyrhizobium sp. P2_E8. Lineage (NCBI taxonomy): Bacteria > Pseudomonadati > Pseudomonadota > Alphaproteobacteria > Hyphomicrobiales > Nitrobacteraceae > Bradyrhizobium > Bradyrhizobium sp. P2_E8. The sequence goes on along the minus strand of NZ_JBFUES010000258.1, from coordinate 5,469 downwards.
CTCGATATTGTCCTTGATCACGATGGGAACGCCGCCGAGCGGCTTGCTCCGGTCGCCGCTTGCGTCGAATTCAGCTGCGGCCTTCAGGGCGCCGGCCTCGTCCAGGATGACGAAGGCGTTGAGATCCGTGTTGGCTTTGGCGCGGGCAAGAGCTTCCGACGTGAGTGCAGTGCTCGTGACTTTCCCGGCGCGAAGGTCGGCCGCGGCCTGGGTCAGGGTCAACTGGTCGAAATCCATGATGCGTCACCCGATTGCCGGGCTCCATCAGGGAGCCCCCTTGAATTCGGAAGGCTGAAGCCTCGCTGGCATCACGTCAACCGTGCGCGCGCATCTTTGCTGGCGATGCCGCGATCACATCGGCGAGAAGCCGTTCGACCTCCGGCTTCACCTTGGCGACCGCGGCGTCCTTGACCGGGCCGTAGCCACGGATATCCATCGGAGCCTTGGCGATCGCAATGAAATCGGGCAGGCGCGCCGCGTCGAGTTCGCGAAGCATCCGTTCGATCACACCCTCATACCAGGAGATCAGCTCGCGCTCTGTCCGCCGCTCGGCGGTGTAGCCGAACGGATCGAGCGGCGTCCCGCGCAGCAGCTTGAGCCGCGCGAGCATGGCAAGCGGCATCTGGATCCACTGGCCGAAAGCGCGCTTGCGCGGACGGCCGCGGGCGTCGCGTTCGGACGGCAGGAACGGCGGTGCGAGGTGATACTGGACGCTGAAACCGTCCTCGAACTCGCGCTTCAACTCGTCGAGGAAGCCGCTCTGCATGTGCAGGCGCGCCACCTCGTACTCGTCCTTGTAGGCCATCAGCTTGAACAGCGCGCGTGCGACGGCCTCGGTCATCGCATCGCTGTCCAGGTTGGCTTCGGCATTGCGGACCCTTGCGACGATCGTCCGGTAGCGTGCCGCGTAGGCCGCGTTCTGATAGGCGGTGAGGAAATCGGCGCGGCGGGCGATGAGCTGGTCGAGCGTCTCGGCTTTGGGCGCATCGTCCGCCTTCGGCAACAAGTCCGGATCGGCCGCGGCGATCCGGCCCCAGGCAAAGGCCTGCTTGTTGCGTTCGACTGTGACGCCGTTGAGCTCGATCGCGCGCAGCAGCGCTTGCAGCGAGACAGGGATCAGTCCGTGCTGCCAGGCAAAGCCGAGCATGATGATGTTGGCATAGACGGCATCGCCGAGCAGCTGTTCGGCCAGCGCGTTGGCGTTGATGGTGTCGAGATTGTCGTTGCCGATGACCTGCCGGATCGCGCGCAGGCGGGCGGGCGAGGCGAGGTCCGCGTCGCGGAAGCGGACGACGTCGCCGGTCGGCATCTCCGCCGTGTTGATTGCAGCGCGCGTGCCGCGACGATAGGTGCCGRACGCCTTTGGCGCCGAGCTGACGACGAGGTCGCAGCCTATCAGCGCGTCGGCGGCACCCTGGTCGATGCGGACCTGATGCAGCGCCTCGGGCGAGTCGGCAAGGCGGATATAGCTCAGCACCGGGCCAAACTTCTGCGCAAAGCCGGTGAAGTCGAGGACCGAGACGCCGCGTCGCTCGAGATGCGCGGCCATGCCGATCAGCGCGCCGACGGTGATCACACCGGTGCCGCCGACGCCTGTTACCAGCAGGTCGTAGGGACGGTCGAGCGTGGCGGGAGCGGGCAGGGGAAGCGTCGCCGCGCGGCCGACCGCGTCGATCTCGCTCGCGCTCTTCTTTCGGCGCGTCGCGCCTTCGACGGTGACAAAGCTCGGGCAAAACCCGTTGAGACAGGAAAAATCCTTGTTGCAGGCGGACAGGTTGATCTGCCGCTTGCGGCCGAACGGCGTCTCCTTCGGCTCGACGCTCAGGCAATTGGATTCGACCGAGCAGTCGCCGCAGCCCTCGCAGACGAGATCGTTGATGTAGGCAAAGCGCTTGGGATCGGCCATCTGCCCGCGCTTGCGGCGGCGTCGCTTCTCGGTGGCGCAGGTCTGCTGGTAGATCAGGACGGAGACGCCGGGAACCTCACGCAGCTCGCGCTGCACGGGGTCCATTTCCTCGCGCGGATGGATGGTCACGCCGATGGGCAGGTCCGCCGGCGAAAACTGCGCGGGATCGTCCGATACCAGCGCGATGCGTGTTACACCTTCAGCCCGGACGCTATGCGCGATGGCATGGACGCTGATGGGGCCGTCCACCGGCTGGCCGCCGGTCATGGCGACGGCGTCGTTGAACAGGATCTTGTAGGTGATGTTGGCCCTGGCGGCGATCGCCTGCCGGATCGCCATCGAGCCGGAGTGATAGTAGGTGCCTTCGCCGAGATTCTGGAAGATATGCTTGTTGCCGGTGAATTTTGACGACGCCGCCCAGTTCACGCCCTCGCCGCCCATCTGGATCAGCGACGACGTCTCGCGGTCCATCCAGCTCGCCATGAAGTGGCAGCCGATGCCGGCCAGCGCCTTCGATCCCTCAGGCACCTTTGTCGACGTGTTGTGTGGGCAGCCCGAGCAGAAATAAGGCGTGCGTGTCGCGCCGCTGACGTTGATCGTGCGCGCGGCTTCAGGCATCAAGGCGGCCGCGCGTGYGGCGAGATTGAGGCCCGGAAACATCGGATCGAGCCGGCGGGCGAGCACGCCAGCCAGTGCACGCGGCGACAATTCGCCGATCCAGGAGATCAGCCGCGCCCCTCGCTCGTCGTGCTTGCCGACCATGCGCTCGGGCTTGGTGCCGGGATAGTCGTAGAAATATTCCTTGAACTGGCTCTCGATGATGCCGCGCTTTTCCTCGACCACGAGGATCTCGCGCTTGCCCTTCACGAAGTCCATCGCGTCATGCAGCGCCAGCGGCCAGACCATGCCGACCTTGTAGACGTCGATGCCGATGCTGCGGCAGGCCGCTTCGTCGAGGCCCATCAGCCGCAACGCTTCCATCAGATCGAGATGCGCCTTGCCTGTTGTGACGATGCCGTATGTGGCGCCCGGAATGTCGTAGATGTGGCGGTCGATCGGATTGGCCTTTGCGAAGGCATAGACCGCGTGCTTCTTCGCCTCCAGCCGTTCCTCGATCTGCGGGCCCGGCAGGTCGGGCCAGCGATAGTGCAGGCCGCCCGGCGGCGGCGTGAAGTCGGGCGTGCGGAAGGCGCGCGGCGGGCGCAGCGCGACGGATGCGCCCGATTCCACGATTTCCGAGATCGCCTTGAAGCCGACCCACATGCCGGAGAAGCGGCTCAGCGCGTAGCCATATTCGCCGAACGCCAGATATTCGCCGACATCGGCCGGATGCAGCGTCGGCATGAACCAGCTCATGAAGGCGACGTCGGACTGGTGCGGCATCGACGACGACACGCAGCCATGATCGTCGCCCGCGACCACCAGCACGCCGCCATGCGGCGAGGAGCCGTAGGCATTGCCGTGCTTGAGCGCATCGCCGGAGCGATCGACGCCGGGGCCCTTGCCGTACCAGAGCCCGAACACGCCATCGAACTCGCGCTCCGCTTGCGTCTCGACCTGTTGCGAGCCGAGCACGGCGGTTGCCGCGAGGTCCTCGTTCACGGCCGGGAGGAATTCGATGCGGTCCCGCTTGAGACGTTCCTGGATGCGCCACAGCTCGAGGTCGATGCCGCCGAGCGGCGAGCCGCGATAGCCGGAGATGAAACCTGCGGTGTTGAGACCGCGCATACGGTCGCGCTTCGCCTGGTCGAGCGCGATGCGGACGATGGCCTGCGTACCCGTGAGGAAGACGCGGCCCTCCTCGCGGTCGTAGCGGTCGGGGAGCTCGTAGCTGTCGAGTGAAGGAATGGCGTCCATGGCGGACCTCGCGCGGCATCCTGCCTGATGATGGAAGGTTATGCCTGGGAGGCTGGTAGGTCTTACCTATTTTTCCCGATTAGATCAAAATTTCGGTAGAATTTTGCACAAGGCAATCAAATTTGGTAGATGTTCTCGGCTTGAGAGGCCTCCATGATCGAAGAGCAGGACACGCGAATACTCGCCCATCTTCAGAAGGATGGTCGCGCCACCAATCAGCAACTCGCCGACGAGGTCGGCATGTCCACCTCCGCCTGCTGGCGCAGGGTGCGCGCGCTGGAGGAGAGCGGCGTCATCCAAGGCTATGCGGCGCTGGTCGCACGCGAGCAGGCGGGATTCACGATGTCGGCCATCCTCCACGTCTCGCTGGAGCGACACGATGCGAAGTTCGTCGACGAGTTCGTGGCCAGGGTCACGACGCGCCGCGAGGTGCTGGAATGTTTCGCGACCACGGGCGACGCCGACTATCATTTGCGCGTCGTCGTGCAGGACATGGCCGCCTACAACAGATTCCTCGACGAGTTCATGTTCCGCATTCCCGGCATCCGTTACGTCCGCAGCAATGTGGTGCTGAAGGAGATCAAGACCGGCGTGGCGCTGCCGTTCTGAGACAACAACAGGACTCACACTGTCTCGGCCCGGCTGCGCCGGCGCAGTTGGCGCAGCGACAGCACGTGCAACAGGATCGAGCTGGGTACGACGAAGGCCGGGGTCAACACGTTCGGAAAAGTATCGACGGCCATGCTCGGGCCATCCGGAACGATCAACTGGAACGGGCCAGGCGACATCGCCATTCCCAGGGCGATCGCGACGGCGAAGTCCGCGAGGCCGAAGATATTCCAGAAGACCGCTCCTTTCCGCCCCTCGGCCGTCCCGGCCGCCAATGCAATCGCCACCGGCACGGCGAACAGGCCGGTCAGCGCGTCGCCGGTTCCTGCCGGCAATGCCCATAAGCCCGGGAGCGCCCCGCGCAGCCAGTAAGCAAGCCACTGACTGCCAAAGATGCGATAGACCTGAAGGGCGATGAGCCACGTCGTCGGCATTGCATCGAGCAATTGTCCGACTCGCTTCGATAGCATCAGCACCGGAGCGCCGACGATCACTGGCAGCAGGATCGCCGCGGGAAGCAGCGGCAAGGAGGAAGCGCCCGTGCGGAATGCACCATTGATGGCTGCCGTCCAGGCGAGGGCAGCCCAAAGCGTGAAGGGGACCATGACGACGAGCCAGGTCGCCCGGCGTTGCTCTGGCGTCAACGCGGTGTTTTCAAGCCCGAGCCACAGGCCGACCGCAATGAGCCCATGGGCCAGCAGCCGAACGCCGAGGGCCGGAAAACCGCTCTCCGGAAGTGCGGGGAGCGAGTAGATCAGCCAGGTCCACAGGATCGTGAATAGAACGGTCCACATCAAGCCGAGCCGGATAGGAGGCTGGGCCGGGGCGGCAACGGAAGCAGCATCGCTGTTCATCGGCGTTCCCTAGAGAGAGGTCGGTTCTGGCGGACGCACGAGATCGCGGCCAGCGGCCATGTCAGGTGCGATGTCAGGCCGCTTTTTCTTCTGATCCCGACCTCACGAGAATCATGAAGACAAGAACATGGCTGACGAGCAGCAGCGGGACGTAAACGGCTGGAATATAGATGCCGGCGCCGAAGAGGCCGGGATCCGGGATTTTCGTCACGCCCATGTAGTAGGCATTCAAGAGATCCAGCG
>NZ_JBFUES010000257.1:0-8177 GCF_056403875.1 Bradyrhizobium sp. P2_E8 | reverse complement strand
TGCGTCGGCCGCGCCAGCCAGCAAGAGCGCCATGGCGGCAATCGGCGCGGCAAAAAACCGGATCATTGTTTCCCCCAGCAAAAAATCGATTCAACGAACGTCACAGGCCATATTTGCCGGCATTTCGCAAGCCACGGCCCCGTGAGGCAGGTCAACCTTAACGAATGCCGTTACCAAATCGGCAACCGGGCCAATTTGCCGGAAAACATTAGAGCGTTTTCAAGCGAAGTGGATACCGGCTCGCACAAGGAAAACGCGTCAAAACAAGAATCTAACGCTCCGTTCCGATTCCATCGGAACGGGGCGTTAGCCAAACCAGCGCGTCGTCATGCGGGGCAGGGCCGCGATGCCGGCTATTGCTTTGACGAGACGAGCGAACAATGATTGATCGGACGGATCTTTGGATATTGCCGGTTGCGGGAGCTTTGGGATGAACGGTGCGGAAAGCCTGGTGCGGACGATGGTCAAGGGTGGGGTCGACGTCTGCTTCACCAACCCGGGCACCTCCGAGATGCATTTTGTCGCAGCGCTCGACCGCGTGCCCGGCATGCGCTGCGTGCTCGGCCTGTTCGAGGGCGTGGTAACGGGCGCTGCCGACGGCTACTTCCGCATGAAGGGCACGCCGGCTTCGACCCTGCTGCATCTCGGTCCCGGCCTCGCCAACGGGCTTGCCAACCTGCACAACGCCAAGAAGGCCAATTCCGGCATCGTCAACATCGTCGGCCAGCACGCGGTCTACCATATCGGCTACAACGCGCCGCTCACCTCTGACATCGAGGGCCTTGCCCGGCCGATGTCGTCCTGGGTCCGCACCTCGCCGGATTCCAAATCGGTTGCCGCCGACGGCGCCGCTGCGATTGCCGCCGCCAAAAGCGCGCCGCCGCAGATCGCGACCCTGATCCTGCCCGCCGACACCGCCTGGAACGAAGCCGACGGCATCGCCGAGGTCCCGGCCGAGCAGCAACGCGCCAGCTATTCGCCGCAGGCGGTCGAGCAGGCCGCAAAAATCCTGCACGGCGACGGCGAAGGCACGCTGCTGCTGATGACCGGCAGCGCGCTCTCCGAGCAGGGCCTGGCGCTGGCCGAGCGCATCGCGGCCAAGACCGGCTGCACCGTGATGGGCCCGACCTTCCGTCCCAAGATGGCGCGCGGCCGCGGCCGCTTCTCGATCGACCGCATCCACTACGTGATCGAGAACGCGCTGCCGATGCTGGCGAAGTTCCGCCACATCGTGCTGGTCGAGTCCGACGATCCCGTGGCGTTCTTCGCCTATCCGAACAAGCCGAGCGTACTGAGGCCCGAAGGCTGCGACGTCCATCGCATGACCTCCTGGGGCGAGAATTCGGTCGCGGCGCTGGAAGCGCTTGCGGGTGCCGTGAAGGCGAGCGCCAGGGACGTCAAGCCGCAGGCCGTGGCCGAGCTGGTCAAGCCGACCGGCGCGCTGACCCACGCGTCCATCGCGCAGTCGATCGCGTACGCGATCCCCGAGAACGCGATCCTGGTCGACGAGTCGCTGACCACCGGCCGCGCCTTCTTCCCGCCGACGGCGGCCGCCGCGCCGCACGACTGGCTGCAGAACATGGGCGGCTCGATCGGCTTCTCCACGCCGCTCTCGATCGGCGCCGCGATCGCCTGCCCGGACCGCAAGGTGATCACCATGGTCGGCGACGGCAGCGCGATGTACACGATCCAGTCGCTGTGGACGCAGGCGAGAGAGAACCTCAACATCGTCACGATCGTGTTCGCCAACCGCATCTACCAGATCCTGCGCGGCGAGTTCGACAATGTCGGCGCCGGCGAGCCCGGCCAGCGCGCCAACGATATGCTGCGGCTCGACCGTCCGACGCTGGATTTCGTGGCGCTGGCGAAGGGCATGGGCGTGCCCGGCCGCGCCGTCACCAATGCCGACGAGTTCAACAAGGCACTCGCCGAAGCCGTCGCCGAGCCCGGCCCGCGGCTGATCGAAGTTCAGATGTAGGGTCTGGTTGGCCAAGTTCTCTCTCGGCGTCGTCCCGGCGAAGGCCGGGACCCATAACCCCAGGGAGAGGTTTGGCGAAGATTCGGGGTCCGGTACGCGCACCGCGCGCACTCGATAGACTTCGCGGTATGGGTCCCGGCCTTCGCCGGGACGACACTGAGCTAAGCGCGCAATGGGCCGGGGGGCAAGATGCAGACCGAGCTGAACAAGGTGATCGCGGCGCTCCGGGACTTCTACGCCCACGAGGGATTCCTGTTCGAAAAGGACATCGGCGAGCGCGCGATCACGCATCGCTTCGCCGTGCATCTGGAGAAGCAGTTCTCGGGCTGGTCGGTCGATTGCAACTACGACCGGCTCGGCGAGCGCACGCTGCACCTGCCGCACGGCACCATCATCTCGACCGACGATCATCTGGACAAGTCGATCTACCCCGATGTCGTCGTGCATCAGCGCGAGATCCCGAACAATTTGCTTAGCGTCGAGATCCGCAAGGCGAGCAATCACACGCCGGTGACGCACGACCAGCACAAGCTGCGGGCGCTGACCGATCCGCATGTCTGGTTCGCCTGCTGGATCGGCGTGCTGCTGGTGCTGGACAAGCACCACGTGACGATGTCGGAGGTCTATGTCGGCGGCCTCGTGGATGAGCCGCTGTCGCGCTGGTTCGCAACGCGCCTCGCGGAGCTCGGCCTTGGAGCCGCACATTAGGGCGTGGACTTCTAACGTCGGATGTCGAGGACACAGAGTGATTGGAGCTTGCCCAACGGCCTCGGATGGTTCGTTTGCCGCTCCTACTCGATCGTTGCATTCACCGTCATGATCGATCTGCCTGACCCGTATGGACCCTTTCCTTCACCATAGATGGCGAACGTATCGTTGCCCTTGTAACCGGATGCCGCGGTGTACCTGAACGTCGTTACGTTGATCTGTCTCAGCGTCCCGTGCGCAGGCTTCTGCGAAACGCCCGAGCTAAGCATCGCTCCCGGAATTCGCATCGGGAAATTGCACGTTTCACCCGACCTGACCGCGAAGTAGGCCGTCATGTCGACACCAAAYGCGGACGGATGACCGGTGACCCGGCACTCGGAGGCGGCGAATGCCGTAACCGGCGTCAGGCTCAGGACAGCAGCGACAGCCAACATCCGCATGCTCGTCTCCCGTGACGATGAAGTGGCATCCGCGGCACTTGATCCCGAAGCGTCGGGATGACCATTGATCTGCATCAACATGTCGACCTGTGTCGATCAGGCGATTGCCCAAGAAAATTGACTGACTTGCCCTTCAGCAGTCCACAAAGATTGAGGTGTACACTGGCCTCACGACCGCAGAAGCGCTCGGTCTCGAAGTGCAGCCAACATTGCTTACCCGCGCCGATCGAGATCGACCTTTGCTAGGGGACTTATCCCGCTTTCTGCTTCGCCCTCGACGGATGGCACAAGGTTCGCGGCGAGAAAGTCCACGAAGGCTCTGAGTTTGGGAGCGAGTTGCCGGCTCGACGGCCACAGGACCCGTAGTGGTCCCGAACGATCAGTGTAATCGTCGAGCACGGGGACGAGCAGACCTTCGCGAAGCTGGCGGTTGATGGCGAAGTCCGGCAGGTATGCGATGCCCATGCCCTGTTCGGCCATATAGATGAGCGGCTCAAGCGTACTCGCCACGACCGTCTTTGGCAGCTCGTTCTCGATGTCGGCATGCTCTCCCCGCAGCGGCCATCGCTCGAACCTTCGGCTGGTTGGAAACATGTGGCGCAGACAGGCATGAGCCTTAAGGTCGTCGGGGGTCTGAGGAACGCCTTTGGCCGCCAGATAGGCCGGCGATGCCACCAGGCGTCGTCGATACATGCCCAAAGCCCGGGACATCAAGCGCGTGTCGCCGGCGTCGGCGAAGCGCACGACGGCGTCGAAGCCTTCCTCGATCACATCGACGACCCGATCGCTGAAATCGAGATCCAATGTTACCTCCGGATATGCCCGCATGAACGCGACCAGAGTGGGCATCATCAGCATGCCGGCCAATGGCAGGGCGACACGCAGTGTGCCGCGCGGAGTTTCGTGCGTCTGCGACAGCTCAAGCTCGGCCGCTTCAATCTCAGCAAAGATGCGACGGCAACGCTCCAGAAACCGGGCACCTTCCGCGGTGAGCGTGATGCTGCGCGTACTGCGATGGAGAAGGCGCACGCCGAGCCGTTCCTCCATCCGCGCTACCGCCTTGCCGATCGCTGACGACGACACGCCAAGCTGCCGTCCCGCGACCGTGAAATTTCGGGCTTCCGCCGCCCGTACGAAGGCATTGAGCGACCCCAGACTGTCCATAGGCGATCCTCCATTTCGGACATTCTAGTCCGATATGTTTGGAATTGCGGCCCAATTTTCAAAGCGTTCAGGAGCGCTCATCTTCGGCCGAACGCTGCGGTCTCTTTCGCTTCACTGAACAGATGGAGATGACGGGCGGTCCAGAGCAGAGGAGCCTCTGTTCAAAACCTCGCTTTTTCAAGGAGATAGTCATGTCATCGTCAGTCGTATTGATCACAGGGGCCCTCACTGGCATCGGCCGCGCTGCAGCAGTCGCGTTCGCAAAAGCAGGCCATCGCGTCGTTGTTTCCGGGAGAAAGCCGGATGCCGGGGAGGCCTTGGTCCGCGAACTCCGTGCGTCCGGTGCCGAGGCCGAGTTCGTCCAAGCCGACGTGCGCAAGGAAGACGATGTCCGTCGCCTTGTCGACCGCACGGTCGAGCGCTTCGGGCGTCTCGATGTCGCGGTGAACAATGCCGGCACCGAAGGCAAACCCGGCCCGATTACCGACCAGACCGCGGAAAGCTACGCCGCGACGTTCGACACCAATGTTCTCGGCGTGCTGCTGAGCATGAAGCACGAAGCCCGCGTCATGAAGGGACAGGGCAGCGGCAACATCATCAACATCTCCTCGACCTACGGGCATGAGGGCGCGGCTGGAGCGTCCATCTATGTCGGCAGCAAGCACGCCGTCGAAGGCATTACCAAGTCGGTGGCGCTCGAACTCGCAAAGTCGGGCGTCCGTGTGAACGCCGTGGCTCCCGGTCCGACCGACACCGGCATGTTGACCCGCTTCACCGGCACCCCCGAGAACAAGGCGGCTCTGGTGACGACCGTGCCGATGGCTCGCCTCGGCCTCTCGGAGGAGCTTGCCAATGCGATCGTCTTCATCGCGTCGGAAGGAGCCTCATTCATCACCGGCCATGTCCTCCATGTCGATGGCGGCAAGAGCCACTGACTGTCGGGGCCCTCCATGACAAAACACAATCACCAGACCGCTCCCACGCGGTTCATCGAGGCCAACGGCATCCGCTTCGCCTATCGCCGCTTCGGCAGGGCAGGTGGCGTGCCGCTGGTCTTCAACCAGCATTTCCGCGGGACCATGGATTATTGGGACCCGGCCGTCACCGACGGTCTGGCCGGGAACCACGAGGTGATCCTCTTCAACAATGCGGGCGTATCGAGCAGTTCAGGCCGGGTCCCGACGAGCTTTCAGGAAATGGGTGCAAATGCGATCGCGTTCATCAAGGCACTCGGGCTTACCAAGGTCGACGTGCTCGGCTTTTCCATCGGCGGCATGGTCGCCCAGGAAATTGCAATCCAGGCTCCCGATCTAGTTCGCCGGCTCATTCTTGTCGGAACCGGGCCGCGTGGGGCTGACATGGCAACGAGCAGATCAGCAGAGATATTCGCCGCCACCTACGACTCGCCGGAGTATCTCTGGCTCGCCGTTCACTTCTCGCCGTCCCCTTCGAGCCAGGCGGCAGGCCTCGCCTTTCTGGAACGCAAGCTTTCCCGCGACGATCGCGATCCCGAGGTGAGCGGAGAAGCTGCATCCGCGCAGCGCGAAGCCATCGGCAAATACATTGCGCCGGCCGAGCGCGTCTTCGACCATCTGAAAAATATCCGCCAGCCGACGCTGATCGTGCAGGGCAGTAACGATGTCATCATACCTACGGTGAACTCTTACATCCTGCAGCAAAACCTGCCGAATGCGCAGCTCATCCTTTATCCGGATGCAAATCACGGGTCGTTCTACCAGTACCCGGAACTCTTCGTGTCGCAAGCCGATCAGTTCCTCAGATCGTCACATCAAGGCGACGATGCGAACCTGCAACCCGCCGAGCGGCTACCATTCCCCTCCATCGTCTCGGAAGCAATTTAGCTGGCTGGGACACGGAGCCAGGTCATGGAAACGCCGCCCAAGACCCCGTTTCCAACTGAAAAAGGATGCAAATCATGGCAGACAAAGTGGTGAAGATTCCGGGGGCTGATCACCCGATTTCGATCGAGGTGAACCCGTCGCGCGTCGTGGTCAAGATCGGCGGAAAGACCGTCGCAGATACAAGCGCTGCGCTAACGCTGCGCGAGGCGTCCTATCCGTCCGTTCAGTATATCCCCCGTCGGGACGTCGATATGACCGCGCTCACGCGGAGCGAACACACGTCGTACTGTCCCTACAAGGGCGACGCCTCCTATTACAGCATTCCGGTTGGAGGAGATCGTTCGGTCAATGCGGTGTGGACTTATGAGACGCCGTTTGAAGCGGTGGCGCAGATCAAGGACTACGTCGCCTTCTACCCGGACCGGGTCGACGAGATAATTAGCCGGTGAGCGCACGGAGCGGTCTGCTGATGTTCGGCAACAGCTTCGTAGATCGATCATGATAGCGACGGAGCGAAGGCGGCTAGCCTCACCGTGAGCGATGTGATGGAGAAAGTCACGACGACCAGTGCGAACAGGAACTAAGAACAGCCCAAGGATCGTAGCATTTATGGTGGTGGGGTGCTTGCGGATCGTCCGGTCCCGGCTCGTCGACGGCCTTGCCGATGATGATCTGGTCGTCCGTCAGCGGCGTCAGATTCATCACCCTGGCGACGGTCTGGCCCGAGGGCAGGCCGAGCCGCCAGCTGCGACGACGGATTGGACGCGACTTCCGGCGGCAGCTTGCGCAGCGGGTCGACCAGCGACGCATCGATGCGGTAGGCGAACTGAAGCCGCCGCTTGTTGTCGGCATTGGTGTCGTCGTCCTCGACGCAATAAGGGCGCGTGTCGAGATCGATGAAGCGGCCCCAGTCCATGGCGCGCCCTGGACCCATGGCACGGAAGCCGGTCAGCGCATTGTGGTCGGGATCGTGGGGATCGGGGAAGATCTGCAACAGCATGTTGGCCGCATCGTTCAGCCGATAGCGGATGTATAAAGCGCCTTCCGGCAATGACCGCTTTTGACCCAGCTCGGACTCCGCCGAACGATTGCGTTGATTTACGCGGCGCGATCCTTGTCGGACTGTTCCTCGACTGCGGTCACGGTTTCTTCGAATCCCTTTTCGTAATTGCCCGCAAACCTTTCGATGCTGTCGGCCCACATCCTCAGCATTGAGACCTGAAAATGCATAATTGGCTTCAAGGCAATCATACCGATTTCTGTCGCTGCGGTTGTGCGCTTTTGGGCGTCGCGCGCGAGACGGTCTGAGTTAGAGGTGTTGTCTGCCATGGCTGCTTGCTCCTTCTGCTCTGGTGATTGAGCCCAAAGCTACCTGCCAGGTTGTGCACCGCGTGATGCTAACCGCTCGGCCAAAGCCTGGTCTGCCGCGAGTCTCGCACGTCGGTCGTCATGCAGTTCGTCCAGCTTTTTCAGGTAAGCGACCGCTGCTATTTGCAAGAGATCGAAATCATATTCGCCGGTACCGCGAAGATTGGTGACGTAGCGAAAGAGGGCGGAACGCCTGCTGTCGTTCTCACTGATACCACTATGGAGCAGCAAGTAGTTCCGCCATGCGAACGCACATGCGCCTTCTATGGCCTGAGAAGTCATGGGCACCTCCCGAAGGTCAGAGAAAGACTGATGAGCCGTTTCGTTCCGCGAATTTCTCAGATGTAATGCTGTTCCGTAGGTGCGCTGCAAGGTGTTTCGCAAAGATGTCAGTGCAGCAGCCGTGGCGGTATGCACGTCATCGTGCGCTCTGTTGCGCCCAAAGCCGGCGATCTCCTTGTTGATTTTACCCCGAATGACACGTTCAAAGAACCTGCCGCTCGCGCGGCGTTTGGCTCGATGCGCGCTAGGACCTCAGTCACCTCTCCTCGTCGGGGCAAGATGGCCATAAGGCCGCTCGCACGACACGAGCGGCCTTTGCACCATCTTCCGTCACGCGCTCAGTGCAGGGGATCGCCCTGGCCGAGCGCGTAGGCC
>NZ_JBFUES010000256.1:0-8206 GCF_056403875.1 Bradyrhizobium sp. P2_E8 | reverse complement strand
TTCGAACAGGAACCAGGTGCGCCGCTCGGTCTCGTCGATGAAGACCTCGAGGATGCTGGCGCTGGCGACATCGCCGGCGTCGTCGCAGACGTCGTGGGCCTTGCGCATCGCGCTCGCGACATGCTTGTTGTCCTGCATCAGCTCGCGCAGCATCTCGCGCGGCGGGACGTAGTCCTCGTTGTTGTCCTTGATGGTCTGGAGTTTTGCGACCTGGCCGATCGACTTCAGAGTCGCGCCGCCGATCTTGCGGACGCGCTCGGCGAGCTGATCGGTGGTGGCGAAGATCTGGTCCGAGTGCTCGTCGAGCAGCAGATGGTAGTCGCGGAAATGCCGGCCGCTGATGTGCCAGTGGAAATTCTTGGTCTTCAGATACAGCGCGAATGCGTCGGCCAGAAGCACGTTGAGCGCCTCCGAAACCTTGTTGACGGCCTGGGGCGACAGATCGGTGGGGGTGTCGAGGTCGGGCGAGACCTTGTTGGGGGCTTTGCTCACGGGAAACCTTCCTGTTAGGACGCGGACATTGACGGCGCGCCGTCGCACCCCTAACGCAAGGCGGCAGCACCGGTTCCTGCGCAGGAACTGTCTGGTGGGGGCCCTCGAATACCAWGGACGATTGGATCGATTATTACGACTCCACGCACACGATCTATGTCAGCAAGCTGCATCGCGATTTGCACTTCCAGATCATCGCGCGGGACATCATCGGCTACATCTCCTCGCCCGAGGCGACGGTGCTGGACTATGCCTGCGGCGAGGCGCTGTCGGCGAGCCAGGTGGCGTCCGCCTGCGGCAAGCTGATCCTGGCCGAGCCTGCGCCGGGCGTGCGCGGCCGGCTGATCGCGCGGTTTGCCCCGAACACAAAGATCCGCGTCCGCTCGCTCGACGACGTGCGCAAGATGCAGGACCAGTCCATCGACCTCGTGGTGATGAACTCGGTCGCGCAATACATGACGCCGGAGGAGCTCGATGCCGCGCTGCTCACCATCCGGCGGTTATTGACCCCGTCCGGCAAGCTGGTGCTCGGCGACATCCTCCAGCCCAATGTCGGCATGTTCAGGGACGTGACAGCGCTGCTCAGCTTCGGCCTGCGTCACGGCTTCCTGAAGGACGCGCTGATCGGGCTGATCAGCACCGCGCTGTCCGATTACCGTCAGCTGCGCTCGCGCATCGGGCTGCAGCGCTACAGCGAAGACGAGATCACGGCCAGGCTTAAGGCGGCCGGGTTCGCGGTCCAGCGCGCCCACACCAATATCGGCCACAATCGCTGGCGCATGACCTTCATCGCGCGGCCGCCAATGATCCGTTAAGCATAACGTTTGGCTGAGGTGGCTTGGCGCACCCCGTTCGGACATGATCGGTACGGCCCGGTGGCGGAAGTGTCTACGCGAGGGCGGTGCATCGCTCTTCATCCTGGTTCAAATCCAGGCCGGGTCTCCACGCTTCGCCCCTGCGAGGCTACGCGTGGCGCAGCCACGCTTGACCGAAGCGAAAGCGTAGACGGACTGTATCGGCGGCTCAATCTGCCTTGACCACTTCACACTCCGACAGCAGCTGAAGCCGGTCCGCATCCTTGGCTGCGGAGCTGAGCACGGCATCGAGCAGGCCGGGAAAGCGCGCCTCCATATCCTCGCGGCGCAGCCGCATGAAGCGGTTGGTGCCTGCCACGCGTGTCAGCATGAGGCCGCATTCGCGCAGCTTGGCGAAGTGGTAGGCGAGGTTGGATTTGCCGGCGAGACCACTGAAGTCGCCACAGCACAGCTCGCTGCTGACACGTTCCTGCTGGGCGAGCTGGTAGACGATCGCCAACCGGATCGGATCGCTCAGGCAATCCAGGACCATCGGCAGCTCGATCTGCTCGCGGGTAGGGTGGAGGGGCGTGCGGCTCATGGTCCGAATCATAGCGATGCGCTCGCAATGTTCAATAGTTCTTGAACTGATTGACACTGAAACCGTCGCGTTCGATAGTTCAATAAACATTGAACATGGGAAATCTTCCAATGAGCGTATTCTGGCTGGCCCTGGCGGCCTTCGCGATCGGCACAGAAGGCTTTGTTATTGCAGGGCTTTTACCTGCGATCGCCACCGACCTGTCGATTTCGGTCTCGGCCGCCGGCCAATTGGTTACCGCCTATGCCCTCACTTATGCGGTGGGCTCGCCGATCCTGGCGGTGGCGCTGAACAATATCGACCGCCGTACCGTGCTGGCTCTGGCGCTGACGACCTTCATCGCCGGAAATCTCGTGGCGATGGTGGCTTCCAGCTACGCCCTGCTTCTGGCTTCCCGGATGCTGATGGCCCTGGGCTCCGGACTGTGCATGCCGACGGCGCTCGCGGTGTCGGTCGCCGTCGCCTCGCCTGAGCGGCGGGGCCGCGCGGTGGCGCTGGTCACCTCGGGACTGACGGTTGCGACCGTGATCGGCGTCCCGCTCGGCAATCTCGTCGGGAGCCTGCTCGGCTGGCGCGCGACCTTTGCCATGGTCGCCCTGATCGGTGCCGTTGCCCTCGCCGGCCTCTTGCTGGGCCTGCCCCGCGGCCTGCCGCGCAACACCGCTTCGCTCGGCGAACGGCTGGCGGTGGCGCGTCACAGCAGTGTCCTGGTCGCGCTTCTAATCACAATTCTATGGGGGCTCGGCGGCTTCACCGTGTTCACCTATTTCGCGGTGCCGTTGCGCGGCCTCGGCTTCGATGCCTCGCAGATCAGCCTTGCGCTGCTGGTGTTCGGTGGCGCGGCCGCGATCGGGAACATGCTCGGCGGCGTCCTGGCCGACCGGCTCGGCACGCTCGCCACCGCAGCGCTCGGGCTCGCGGGCATGGCGACCGCGCTGATCCTGCATTCGCTGGTCCTCAAATTGATGCCCGGACAGGCGCATTATGCCGTGCTGGGCACGATCTTCCTGTGGGGCATTTCGGGTTGGGCGTTCTATCCGGCCCAGATCGCCAGCATCATCCGGATCGAGCCGCAGGCCTCGATGATCGCGCTCTCGCTCAACGCCTCTTCGATGTATCTGGGCTTCGCCATCGGCGGCGCCTTGGGAGGCGCGGTGCTGGCCACCCTCTCGCCAAATGACCTCGGCTGGATCGGCGGAACGAGCGTTGCGGCCTCGCTTCTGGTGCACCTCGCCCGTGGCTGGCAGGCACGGCCAAAACCGGTCAAAATTGCCGGTTGATGGGTGTTTTTCGGGGTTTCGCCGCCCCGAAAACTGGTCTAAGACCCACCCGCGCGCGAGGGAGACCACCGCGCTCTCGGCCACAGGGACGCGCAGCCGCGCGCCCTTTTTTTGTGCCCAAATCCGACTTCGGCGAGAGTTGATGCCCAAACGTACAGACATCACCACCATCCTGATCATCGGCGCCGGCCCCATCGTGATCGGCCAGGCCTGCGAGTTCGACTATTCGGGCACGCAGGCGGTGAAGACGCTGAAGGAAGAGGGCTATCGCATCGTCCTCGTCAATTCCAACCCGGCCACGATCATGACCGATCCGGAATTGGCGGATGCGACCTATATCGAGCCGATCACGCCCGAGATCGTCGCCAAGATCATCGAGAAGGAACGTCACGTCATCCCCGGCGGCTTCGCGCTCTTGCCGACCATGGGCGGCCAGACTGCGCTGAACTGCGCGCTGTCGCTGCGCCGGCAGGGCACGCTGGAAAAGTTCGATGTCGAGATGATCGGCGCCACGGCCGATGCGATCGACAAGGCGGAGGATCGCCAGCTCTTCCGCGAGGCCATGACCAAGATCGGGCTCGAGACGCCGAAGTCACGGCTGGCCAATGCGTCGGCATTGAAGAAGTCGTTCCGCGACAAATATCTCGCCGAGCGCGAAAAGCTCTCCGGCGCCGCCCTCGAAGAGCTCGAGCGGCAGTGGACGCTGGGCGAAAGCGATCGCCGCAAGCGCTACCAGGAATACGCGTTCGGCCAGGCCATGATGGCGCTGTCCGAGATCGGCCTGCCCGCGATCATCCGCCCCTCCTTCACCATGGGCGGCACCGGCGGCGGCATCGCCTACAACAAGGAAGAGTTCCTCGACATCATCGAGCGCGGCCTGGACGCCTCTCCCACCAACGAAGTGCTGATCGAAGAATCCGTGCTCGGCTGGAAGGAGTACGAGATGGAGGTGGTGCGCGACAAGAAGGACAATTGCATCATCGTCTGCTCGATCGAGAACCTCGATCCGATGGGCGTGCACACCGGCGATTCCATCACGGTGGCGCCGGCGCTGACGCTGACCGACAAGGAATACCAGATCATGCGCGACGCCTCGCTGGCGGTGCTGCGCGAGATCGGGGTGGAGACCGGCGGCTCCAACGTGCAGTTCGGCGTCAATCCGGACGACGGCCGCATGGTCGTCATCGAGATGAATCCGCGCGTGTCGCGTTCCTCCGCGCTGGCCTCGAAGGCCACCGGTTTTCCGATCGCAAAGGTCGCCGCCAAGCTCGCGGTCGGCTACACGCTCGACGAGATCGCCAACGACATCACCGGCGGCGCGACGCCTGCCTCGTTCGAGCCGACGATCGACTACGTCGTTACCAAGGTGCCGCGCTTTGCCTTCGAGAAATTCCCCGGCGCCTCCCACACGCTGACGACGTCGATGAAGTCGGTCGGCGAAGTGATGGCGATCGGCCGCACCTTCCAGGAAAGTCTTCAGAAGGCGCTGCGCGGGCTCGAGACAGGCCTGACCGGGCTCGACGAGATCGAGATCGAGGGGCTGGGCCAGCACGACGACAAGAATGCGATCCGTGCCGCGCTCGGCACGCCGACGCCCAACCGGCTGCTCCAGGTCGCGCAAGCGATGCGGCTGGGCTGGACCAATGAGGAGATCTTCAACTCCTGCAAGATCGATCCGTGGTTCCTCGGCGAGATGCGCGGCATCGTCGACATGGAGGAGAAGGTTCGCAAGCACGGCCTGCCTACCAATGCCTTCGGCATGCRCACGCTCAAGAGCATGGGTTTTTCGGACGCGCGGCTTGCAGTGCTGGCGCAGACTACGGAAGCCGAGGTGACGGCGAAGCGCCACGCGCTCGGCGTTCGCCCGGTCTACAAGCGCATCGACACCTGCGCGGCCGAATTCGCCTCGCCAACCGCCTACATGTACTCGACCTACGAGGCGCCGTTTGCGGGCGCCCCGGCGGACGAAAGCACGCCGTCGGACAAGAAGAAGGTCATCATTCTCGGCGGCGGGCCCAACCGCATCGGCCAGGGCATCGAGTTCGACTATTGCTGTTGCCATGCCTGCTTCGCGCTGCATGACGCCGGCTACGAATCCATCATGGTCAACTGCAACCCGGAAACGGTGTCGACCGACTACGACACCGCCGACCGGCTCTATTTCGAGCCGCTCACCGCCGAGGACGTGCTGGAGATCATCGCGAAGGAGCGCAGCAACGGCACGCTGCACGGCGTGATCGTGCAGTTCGGCGGCCAGACGCCGCTGAAGCTGGCGCGCGCGCTGGAGGCCGCCGAAGTGCCGATCCTGGGCACCTCGCCCGACGCCATCGACCTTGCCGAGGACCGCGACCGCTTCAAGCGCGTGCTCGACAAGCTGCGGCTGAAGCAGCCGAAGAACGGTATCGCCTATTCGGTCGAGCAGGCGAGGCTCGTCTCCGCCGATCTCGGCCTGCCCTTGGTGGTGCGCCCGTCCTACGTGCTCGGCGGCCGCGCCATGCAGATCATCCGCGAGGAGAACCAGCTCAACGACTATCTGCTCGGCACGCTGCCGGAGCTGGTGCCGGCCGACGTCAAGGCGCGCTATCCGAACGACAAGACCGGGCAGATCAACACCGTGCTCGGCAAGAACCCGCTGCTGTTCGACCGCTACCTGTCGGACGCGACCGAAATCGACGTCGACTGCCTCTGCGACGGCAAGGACACTTTCATCGTCGGCATCATGGAGCACATCGAGGAAGCCGGCATCCATTCCGGCGATAGCGCCTGCTCGCTGCCGCCGCACTCGCTCGATGCGAAGATGATCGAGGAGCTGGAGCGGCAGACGCGCGAGCTCGCGCTCGGCCTCGACGTCGTCGGCCTGATGAACGTGCAATACGCCATCAAGGACGGCGAGATCTACGTGCTCGAAGTCAATCCGCGCGCCTCGCGCACGGTGCCCTTCGTCGCCAAGGTGGTCGGCACGCCGGTCGCCAAGATCGCCGCGCGCATCATGGCCGGCGAGAAGCTCGCCGATTTCAAGCTGACGAAGGCGCAGCTCAAGCATGTCGGCGTCAAGGAATCGGTATTCCCGTTCGCGCGCTTCCCCGGCGTCGACACGGTGCTCGGCCCCGAGATGCGCTCGACCGGCGAGGTCATGGGCATCGACAGCTCGTTTGCGGTGGCCTTCGCCAAGAGCCAGCTCGGCGGCGGCACGCGGGTGCCGCGCAAGGGCACGGTGTTCGTCTCGGTGCGCGAGAGCGACAAGACGCGCATCGCCGAGGCCGTTCGCGAATTGCATTCTCTCGGCTTCAAGGTTCTGGCGACGTCGGGCACGCAGCGCTTCCTGACCGACCAGGGCATCCCGACCGAGAAGGTGAACAAGGTGCTGGAAGGGCGGCCGCATATCGTCGACGCCATCACCAATGGCGACGTCCAGCTCGTCTTCAACACCACCGAAGGCCCGCAGGCGCTCGCCGACAGCCGTTCACTGCGGCGCGCGGCCCTCTTGCATAAAGTGCCGTATTACACCACTCTTTCCGGGGCCGTGGCGGCCGCGCAGGGCATCCGCGCCTATCTGGATGGGGACCTTGAGGTTCGTACCCTGCAGAGCTACTTTTCGGAAACCTGATCGAGAGTGGAAGGCAAGGCCTTGAGAGGTTAAGCCTTCCGCTAAGTGATTGGCAGTCAAGCCACAATGGCCGCAGGAACTGTCCGGCCATATGGTTGTTCTGTTCCGGCGCCAAGCCCATATCTGTCGACGTCCGACGGCTCATGTACCGAGCCCCGGAAATACCGACGAATCAAGGTTGGGCGCCCATTCGCGTTCTGGGGCGCACGATCGAAGGACGAGAGAGAAGATGGAAAAGGTTCCGATGACTTCGGCCGGGTTTGCCGCGCTCGGGGAAGAATTGAAGAAGCGCCAGTCCGAGGACCGTCCGCGCATCATCGAGCATATTGCGGAGGCGCGCTCGCACGGAGACCTGTCGGAAAACGCGGAATATCACGCCGCGAAGGAAGAGCAGTCCCACAATGAGGGCCGCATCGCGGAGCTCGAGGACAAGCTCGYGCGCGCCGACATCATCGACATCTCGAAACTGTCTGGCGACACCATCAAGTTCGGCGCCACCGTGACCCTGGTCGACGAGGACACCGAGAAGAAGACGGTGTGGCAGATCGTCGGCGAGGTCGAGGCCGACGCCAAGAAGGGCCGCATCTCCATCACCTCGCCGCTCGCGCGCGCGCTGATCGGCAAGAAGAAGGGTTCGACCGTCGAGGTCAACGCACCCGGCGGCGCCAAGGCGTACGAGATCACCAAGGTGGAGTGGCGGTAAGGATTTGCCGCTGCGCGTCATGATGTTTTGAAAAGGCCGCGCTTGGCGCGGCCTTTTTGTTTCTGCGTATTGCTCGGAATGTGAGGGACTTGCGCCCTCACCCGTCGTCATTGCGAGCGCAGCSAAGCAATCCAGAATCTTTCCGCGGAGACAGTCTGGATTGCTTCGCTACGCTCGCAATGACGGAGCGTGGCAACAGCATCCGTCTCTCTCGTGTCCCGGACGCGCAGCAACGCCCTTAGCGTTGCTGCGCAGAGCCGGGACCCAGAAAGCAACTCGGTAAATCGCGGTGAGATGGGTCCCGGCTCTGCAGCGCACCGCTAAAGGAGCGCTGCGCTGCGTCCGGGGCACGAGAGCGGCGCCCTACCGCCGCCCCTTCACGTCCAGCGGCACGGCCGCCTCGTATTTCGAATTGTGCAGCACCAGCGACGTCCGCACGTTGCGGACATGGGGCGCAGCGGTCAGGTGCGTGACGAAATCCTGGAAGGTCGCCATGTCAGGCGCGACGCATTTCAGGATGAAATCGACCTCGCCGGACAGCATCCAGCATTCCCGCACCAGCGGCTCGGCGCGGACGAACTCCTCGAAGGCGCGCAAATCCGCCTCGGCCTGGCTGGACATTCAGGATGAAATCGACCTCGCCGGACAGCATCCAGCATTCCCGCACCAGCGGCTCGGCGCGGACGAACTCCTCGAAGGCGCGCAAATCCGCCTCGGCCTGGCTGGACA
>NZ_JBFUES010000255.1:0-8207 GCF_056403875.1 Bradyrhizobium sp. P2_E8 | reverse complement strand
CCCCCGAGACGGATCTGTCCGGAGGTCGGTTCGACCAGCCGCAGCACGCTGCGCGCCACCGTCGACTTGCCGCAGCCGGATTCGCCGACCAGCCCCAGTGTTTCGCCGACACCAACCGCGAACGAGACGCCGTCGACCGCGTGCACGGTGCCGACCTGCCTGCGCAACACGCCGGCGCGCACCGGGTAATGCTTCGTGAGATCGGTGACTTCGAGCAGCGCTTCGGTCATGCGACCTCCGCGACGTCAGCCGCGCGCCAGCAGGCGGCAAGATGCCCTCCGCCCCAATCCATGAGCGGCGGATATTCGTCCTGGCAGCGTTTCACCGCGAGCTTGCAGCGCGGCGCGAAAGCGCAGCCTGGGGGCAGCCGCACCAGCGACGGCACGGTGCCGGGAATTTCGTTGAGTCGCGCCTGCGTCGCGGCGCCGGACGCCGGCACCGACGGAATCGAGGCCATCAGCCCGCGCGTATAGGGGTGCTTGGGATCGGCGAACAGCGCCTCGACGCTGGCTTCCTCGACCTTCCGGCCCGCATACATCACGATCACGCGCTGCGCGGTCTGCGCGACGACGCCGAGATCATGGGTGATCAGCACGAGCCCGGTGCCGAGCTCCTTCTGGAGGTCGAGGATCAGCGCCAGGATCTGCGCCTGGATGGTGACGTCCAGCGCAGTGGTCGGCTCGTCCGCGATCAGCAGCGCCGGCCGGCAGGCCAGCGCCATCGCGATCATCGCGCGCTGGCGCATGCCGCCGGACAATTGGTGCGGATATTCCCGCGCGCGCCGCGCTGGCTCCGGAATCCGCACCAGCCGCAGCATCTCGACTGCGATGTTCCAGGCTTCTTTGGCCGACATCGCCCGGTGCAGCCGCACGGCTTCGACGATCTGGTCGCCGATCCGCATGACGGGATTGAGCGACGTCATCGGCTCCTGGAAGATCATGGAGATGCGGTTACCCCTGACGGCGCGCATCTGTGCCTCATCCAGCGCCAGCAGGTCGGCGCCTTCGAGCGTGACGGTGCCGCCGACGATGCGGCCGGGAGGATCGGGCACCAGCCGCATCAGCGACAGCGCGGTGACGCTCTTGCCGCAGCCGGACTCGCCGACGATCGCCAGCGTCTCGCCGCGCTTGACCGTGAAGGAGACGTCGTCGACGGCCTTGAACAGACCGGAGTTCGTGAAGAACACCGTCTTTAGGTTCTTCACCTCGAGCACGAGATCGGATTTATCAGCCATCAACTGCGCTGCCGGGGATCGAGGATGTCGCGGAGGGCGTCGCCGAACAGGTTGGCGCCGAACACGGCGAGGCTGATGGCGATGCCCGGGAAGATTACCAGCCACGGCGCGGTGCGGGCATATTCGGCCGCGGATTCCGACAGCATGCGGCCCCAGGACGGATAAGGCTCGGGAATGCCGAGGCCGAGGAAGGAGAGCGAGGCTTCGGTGAGAATGGTCGAGCCGAGCTGCGCGGTGGCGAGCACGATCAGTGGCGCCAGCGTGTTCGGCAGCACATGGCGGAGCGCGATGCGGACGTCGCTCATGCCGATCGACTTGGCGGATTCGATAAAGGGCAGTTCGCGCAGCGCCAGCGTGTTGGCGCGAATGACGCGCGACACGGTCGGGATCAGCGGAATGGCGATGGCGATGATGACGTTCGGCAAGGACGGGCCGAGTGCGGCGGTCATGATCAGTGCCAGGACCAGCAATGGAAGCGCCTGAAGAACGTCAGAGACACGCTGGAACACCAGATCGACCCAGCCGGAGAGATAACCGGACGTCAGCCCGACGATGACGCCGATCGTGCCGCCGAGCGCGGTCGAGCCGATGCCGACGGCAAGGGAGATGCGTGCACCATGGATGATGCGGCTGAAGACGTCGCGGCCGAAGGAATCCGTACCCATCCAGTGCGTCAGGCTCGGGCGGGCCAGCGCGCGGGCGGAGTCGATCGTCAGCGGATCATAGCGTGCGATGAAATCGGCGAAGATCGCCGTGAGGACGAACGCCGTCATGATGACGAGCCCCGCAGCGCCCAGCACATGCCGCTGCGCCAGGAACAGCACGCGCCGCCAGCCGCCRGTCGCATGCACGCCGGCGCGTCTGAGTTCAAGATCATAGTCGATCGTGGCCATGCGGCTCCTACCTTCTCCCTCTCCCCCGCAGGCGGGGAGAGGTGAACGAACGCGCGAACGCTGTATGAGTGATGATCATGTGACTAATCCGTGTACCGGATACGCGGGTCGAACACCGCATACAGCATGTCGACGATGAAATTCGCGCTCACCACCACGACGGCGATCAGCATCACGAGGTTCTGCACGATCGGATAATCGCGCCAGCGGATCGCCTCGACCAGGAAGCGCGCGACGCCGGGGATGTTGAACACGGTCTCGGTGACGATCAGACCGCCGATCAGGAACGCGGCCTCGATGCCGATCACCGTGATGACGGGCAGGATCGCGTTCTTCAGCGCATGCTGGTAGTTCACCGCGGCATCGGATGCGCCCTTGGCGCGCGCGGTGCGGATGTAATCCTGCCGCAGCACCTCCAGCATCGAGGAACGGGTGATGCGCATGGTCAGTGCCGAACTGCGGAATCCGACCACCATCGCCGGGATGCAATAGGTTGCGACCGCCTCGCCAAAACTCTGGGGGTTCGGATTGAAGAGCGGCATCTGGCCGAACATCGCCACCGACGCCGTGAGGACCAGCAGCCCCAGCCAGAATGACGGCAGCGACAGGCCGGACAGACTCACGACACGCAGCGCGTAGTCGAGCCGCGTTCCCTGCTTCACCGCGCTGATGACGCCCAGGGGAATGCCGATGGACGCCGAAAACAGCAGCGCCAGGCCGGCGAGCCGCGCCGTGATCGGGATCCGCGGCAGGATCTCCTGAAGCGCCGGCTTCTCGGAGACATAGGAGTAACCAAAATCGCCGCGCAGGAAGCCGCTGATCCAGTGCCAATATTGCACCACCAGCGGCTGGTCGATGCCGAGCTCCTTCTCCAGATTGGCCTTGTCGGCGGGATCGACGTAGCCGGCCGCGGCAAACAGGATGTCGACGATGTTGCCGGGCACGATGCGCAGCAGGAAGAAGATGACGACCGAGATCCCGAACAGGGTCACGAGCATCAGAAACAGGCGCCGCACCAGATAGGCAAACATTTTGCGCTCTCCCGTCGAGCCGTTAGCCGCCCGTCCGCCGCGCTACTTGTCGAGCCACACGTCCTCGTAGCGGTAGCCGTTGTAGGAGCTGTTCGACATGACCGTTACGCCCTTGACATAGGGCTGCCAGCAGGTGCCCGCGCGCGCATGGAAGATGATCGGGCGCGCGACGTCCTCCTGCAACTTCTTGTCGATGTCCCAAACGAGTTTCTTGCGCTTGGCGACGTCGGTCTCCTGCGACTGCACCTCGAACAGCTTTTCGATGTCCTTGTTGCAATAGTTGGTGTAGTTCCGCTCGGAACCGCAGGAATAGTTCTCGTAAAACGACTGGTCGGGATCGTCCACGGCGTTGCCGGTCAGGTTGAGGCCGAGCATGTAGTCCTTGCGCGCGACTTTCGGGAACCAGTTCGCAGTCTCGACGACGTCGAGCTCGCCGTCGATATAGATGCTCTTGAGCTGGTCGATCAGGATCACCGCGGGATCGCGATATTCGGCAAGGTTGCGGGTCGAGACMTTGACCGCGAGATGCTTGTCCGGACCGTAGCCCGCCTTCTGCATCAGCTTGCGCGCCTCCTCGCGGTTGGCGTTCACGTCGGGACCATAGCCCGGAATGCTCTCCAGCATCTCCTTCGGCATGCCCCACAGCCCGTTCGGTGCCGGCAGCATGGTGCCGCCGATGTCGGCCTGGCCCTCGAACAGGATCGATACGAAGGCCTTGCGGTCGAGGGACATCGCCATGGCGCGGCGGATTTCGATATTGTCGAACGGCGGCGCGGTCGAATTGACGATGATGTTGGTCGAGACATTGGTAGGCTCGACCTTGCAAACGGCATTAGCTGCCTGGGATTTCACATCCTTCAGGAGGGGGATGGTGATGTGCGTCGGGAATGTCATGTCGAACTTGCCGGCGACGAAAGCGAGGATCGCCGTCGAGCGGTTCGGGATGATGGTGAACTCGATGCCGTCGAGATAGGGCCGGCCCTCGCGCCAATAGTCGGGATTGCGGGTCAGCTTGATCGATTCATTGGCCTTGAACTCGACGAATCTGAACGGGCCGGTACCGATCGGATGCGTGCGCATGTCGCCGGGCGAGACGTGACACGGGTACACGGGCGTATAGCCCGAGGCGAGCAGCGCCAGCAGTGACGGCTGCGGCCGCTTCAGATTGAACGAGACCTCGAGATCGCCGTTGGTCGAAACGTCGTTGACCTGATCGTACCAGGATTTTCGGGGATTTTGCCGGAACTTCTGCTGCGACTTGCCCATCAGCATGTCGAAGGTACACTTCACGTCCGCCGAGGTGAACGGCTTGCCGTCGTGCCATTTGACGCCCTGGCGCAGCTTGAAGGTCAGCGTCTTGTTGTCGTTCACCCAGGCCCAGCTCTCCGCGAGCTCCGGCACGATGGTATCCATACTGTTCTGCGCCACGTCCTGCTTGTAGATGACGAGGTTGTTGAACACGGGCATGAAGGGAACGTTGAGCGAGTAGGTCGCGCCTTCGTGGATCGAGGCGTTGCCGGGGCTGTCGCGGTGATACATCCGCAGAATTCCGCCCTGCTTGGGCCCGCCGGCCAATGCGATGGTCGAAAACGCCAGCAAAGATAGCGCCGCCGTCGCGGCGAGCGCCCGCACGCTCCGCATCCTCGTCCTCCCTGGACAACAGCCTTTTTCGGCCTGTTTGAAGCGACGATAGCGAGGCCCTCGCAGCGAGGCAACCGGCAAGGGTGGCGGCGCTCTCGACAATTCGGATGACGGAAGGCCGCAGGGGCTTTTCTCTCACGATGTGAGAGTGGGGGCGCCAGTTCCTGCGCAGGCGTTGGGCCCGACTATCGCAACAAACTCCGCCGTCGTCCCGGCCTAGTGCGCAATTGCGCACGGGGGCCGGGGACCCATATCCCCAGGGAGCAGTTTGGCGAAGAAAGTTGTCCGGTACTGCCACCTATCACAATTGATAGATCACGCGGTATGGGTCCCGGCCTTCGCCGGGACGACATCGTGGCGACGTGCGTGCCAAACAGCCGCACGTTACGGCCCCTCACACAATCCGCGACGCCTTGTTCCCCCAGTACCGGTCCCTTAGCAACCGCTTGTACAGTTTGCCCGTCGGCAGGCGCGGCAGTTCCTTCTCGAAATCGACCGAGCGCGGCACCTTCTGTCGCGACAGCGACGCCCCGCAGAAGGCGATCAGCTCCTCGGCGAGCGTTTCGCCCGGCACCACGCCCGGCATGGGCTGCACCACCGCCTTCACCTCTTCGCCGAGATCGGGATTGGGCACGCCGAACACGGCGGCATCGGCGACCTTCGGGTGGGTGATCAGCAGATTTTCGCATTCCTGCGGATAGATGTTCAYGCCGCCCGAGATGATCATGAAGGTGGCGCGGTCGGTGAGGTAGAGGAAGCGATCGGCATCGACATAGCCGACGTCGCCGACCGTGCTCATGCTGCCGTCGGCGGAGCGCGCCTCCCTGGTCTTCTCCGGATCGTTGAAATATTCGAAGGGCGAGGCGGTCTTGAACCACACCTGGCCGGGTGTGCCGGTCGGGCATTCCCGCATGTTCTCATCGAGAATGTGGAGGTCGCCCAGCAGCACCTTGCCGACGGTGCCGCGATGGGCGAGCCACTCCTCGCTGTTGCAGGCGGTGAAGCCGAGGCCCTCGGTCGCGCCGTAATATTCGTGGATGATCGGCCCCCACCATTTGATGACGTCGTCCTTGACGAGGGCCGGGCAGGGCGCCGCGGCGTGGATCGCGATCTCGAGCGAGGACAGGTCGTGGCGCTTTCGCACCTCCTCAGGCAGCTTCAGCATGCGCGAGAACATCGTCGGCACCAGCTGGGTGTGCGTGATGCCCCACCGCTCGACGAGCTCGAGATAGCGCTCGGGGTCGAACGTCTCCATGATGATGACGGTGCCGCCCATGCGGATCGTGAGGTTCACGGCGGCTTGTGGCGCGGAGTGATAGAGCGGCGCCGGCGACAGATAGACCATGCCCTCGCGGTAGTGCCAGAGCTTCGTCAGGAAATCGAACAGCGGCAGATTGTGCTTCGGCGGCTCCTCCGGCAGCGGCCGCAGGATGCCCTTGGGCCGCCCTGTCGTGCCGGACGAATAGAGCATCGCGGTGCCGAGCCACTCATCCGCGATCGGTGTCTTCGGCAGATCGGCGGTCACCGCGGCAAGGCCGACGATGCGGTCACTCTCGCCGGGGCCGTCGGCGACGATGCAGAGCTTGATATCGGGGCAGGCCTTGATCGCCTCGCGCGCGATGTCGAGCTTCGCCACGGAGGTGATCAGGATCTTGGACTGGCTGTTGACGAGGAGATAGGCGAGCTCGCCCGGCGTCAGGAAGGAGTTGATGCAGGTGTAGTACAGCCCGGACCGCTCGCCGGCGCCGCAGGCCTCGAGATAGCGGGAATTGTTCTCCATGAAGATCGAATAATGGTCGAGCCGTTTCAAGCCGTGCTTGCGGAACAGATGCGCCAGGCGGTTGCTGCGCGCCTCCAACTCGCGATAGGTGACGGTTTCGCCGGTCGCGGCCATGATGAAGGCGGGCTGGAGCGGACGCAGGCGGGCATGGTGACCAGTGTACATCGATCCTCCGGCTTGAGGTTATGCGGCGAGAAGCAGGATTTCGCGCAACTGCGCGGGGCCGTCGATCTTGCGCGGGTTGCGGGGCACCCAGGGCGTGCGCATCGCCTGTTCGGCGATGGCGTCGAAATGCTCCGGCGACACGCGCACGTCCGCAAGGCTCCGTGGCATGCCGAGCGAGCGGATGAAGGCATCGAGCACATCGGCGGCATTGTGGCCGGGAAAGCCCATGGCGGCAGCCACGATCATCTGGCGCTCGGCATTGTCGCGCGCGTTCCAGCGCATCACCGCCGGCAGCATGATGCAGGAGGTGTAGCCGTGCGGCACGTCGAAGGCCGCCCCCAGCACGTAGCCGATGCCATGGCTCGCACCCATCGGGACGCCGGCCGCAAGCGCGCCCATCGACAGCCAGGTGCCGATCTGCGCGTCCATCCGCGCGTCGAGGTCGGCAGGATCGGCCTTCACCCGCGGCAGCGCGTCGGCGAGCATGGCAAGGCCCTTGACCGATTGCGCGTCGGCATAAGGGTGCGTCTCGCGCGAGCAGATCGCCTCGACGCAATGGTCCACGGCGCGGATGCCGGTGGACAGGAACAGCCATTCCGGCGTGTGCACGGTGATGGCGGGATCGAGGATGGTCGCGCGCGGCACGGTGAGCGGATGCCGCAGCATCTGCTTCACATGCGTGCTGCGGTCGGTCACGCCCGCGATCGAGCTGAACTCGCCGCCGGCAATGGTCGTCGGCACGCTGATCTGGCGCACGGCCGGCGCGTTCATGTCCGGCGCGACGCCCTTGTGCACGCGGATGCGCTCGATGCCGTCGATATCATTGATGCCGTTGGCAAGACAAAGCTGCACCGCCTTGGCGCCGTCGGTGATCGAGCCGCCGCCGACCGTGACGATCAGATCGGCGCCCACCTCGCGCGCCGCATTGGTAGCCGCGATCACCGCCTCGCGCGGCGTGTGCGCCGGCATGGCGTCGAACACGCCCGCGCAGCGCGCACCCAGCGCCTCTCTGATCTTCTCGATTTCGTCGGTCTGCCGGTTCAGCGTGCCGGAGACCATCAGGAAGGCACGGCACGTCCCCAGCCGGTCCATCTGCGCGACGATGGCGCCTGCCGCAGGATGGCCAAAGACGACCTCCTCGATCGCGCCGTAAACGACACGTCCCTTGTGCACGCCTGTCCTCCCGGACCATTCGTCTTGTTTTTGTAGAGGCAATCTAGCCGAGAGGCCGGCATCCGTCATGTGCGAAGACGCTGGGGCAACTCTTGTCCTTCCCCCGGGGAGAGCTATCGCATGTGACTTCTTGGCGGGGGCCTGAGCACGCCTCGTCCTTCGAGACGACCGCTTACAGCGGTCTCCTCAGGATGAGGCTGAGCGGCATCTTTGCCGGTCGAAATTGCTGCCGCGCACTCCGTCCTCATCCTGAGGGCCCGCCAAAGGCGGGCGTCTCGAAGGATGGGCCG
>NZ_JBFUES010000254.1:0-8216 GCF_056403875.1 Bradyrhizobium sp. P2_E8 | reverse complement strand
GCATTGAGGCGCTCCAGGCCCGAGCGGCCGCTTCGCGCTGCACTTGCGGCCGCCGCCGACACCTCCTCGAGCAGCTCCGTCACGACGGCCTCTTCGAGCGCTCGGCGGGAGGGATAGAACCGGTAGAGATTTGCGGGGGACATTGCTGCGTCGCGAGCGACGTCGGCAACCGTGGTCTTTCGGTACCCGATCTCCCGGTACAAGCGGATTGCAGCCTGCACAATTCGTTCACGCGTGCACGACAATCCAGCCTGGCGGGGCGTCTGCGCCTCTGGCATGCTCGGCCTCACCGCAACGGAATCACGTGCATTTCACGCCGGCAGGCCTCGCCGAATTCACGCAACGGATCCATCTCCTCCAGGAAGCCCGGCAGGTCGACGAACGACGTGTTCGGTGCGAGGTAGGTCTCGATGATCAGCCGGCCTGCCCGCTCTGCGGCATGGACCACCTCATCGTCGGACAGAATCCGCATGCGCCCGATGAGCGCATACAAGTTCACCAATGCCGGGATCTCGGATTTGTCGCTGGTGAGCGCGTCCGCGTAAAGTCGGGACGCCTCCTCGATGAAGCTTCGATAGAGCTTTTCACGCTTCGACGTCGCGTGCGCGTGATGGCGCTCGCGGAGCCTGCGGCGCCGGCTCATCCATCCCGTCACGATCGTGGAAATCGCTCCGAAGGCCGAACCTCCGAACGCGGCGAAAGCAGGAGCATATATTGTATTCATACGATCGTTCCTCATTCCTGGCGTCGCGCTATCGGTGCGATCCCACGGCCCTGACCGGAACCGCGGCATCTGCGTGGTCGAAGACGGCCCTGCAAGCTTCGTTCAGGTCCGACTTTCTTTGCCTGAGACAGGCTTCCACATTGGTGGGATCGGGGATGTAGCCGGCGCACAGGCGAAACGCGTCAGAGGTGCACGCCGCTCTCTGCTCAGCTGTGCCGCGGTCCTCCTGCGCGAACGCAGCGGCGTCCCACGCAACGAGCACCAGCACTGCGAGCACCAACCTGTTCTTGAACATATCGAATCCTTTCTCGAGTTGAGGCATCTGCTTTCAAAGGGGACCCTTGGCCTCACTCCGGAGTCTCCCTCGTCCGACCAGGACGAACACGGGCTTGTGAGTCTCGGCTCTTGACACATCCCGCGATCCGCGCTGTATATGAAATATACGGTGTAGTTTATTTAGGAGACCGAAGATGTCAAGCCTGTTCCTGGCGCTCGTGCGGGAAAATCCCTGGCCCGGGATTGCCGTCGCGTCGCTCAATCTGATGGTGGCCTTGTCGCTGGTGGGCGTGAGCCTGCTGCTGGGTCTCACCATTTCGGTGCTCGCATGGGTGCACGCGCTCGCCGGCGGCGAAGCCGCGCCGGTGCGGCATGCGGCCAGCCGGAGGAGCCACGCATGACATCGGGGCTGTTGCTTGCGCGCAATTGCATCATCTGCTGGGTCACGGTGTGGCTCGCGCCGGTCGAACCCATCTTCGACGCGATCGAATCCGAACTCGTCCGCAGAGGCGTCGCGCTTGAAGGCGTCGAGCCCCCTTCCCCGCCCGCCGCGTGAGCATCCTGGACGTTCGACATGCTCAACTTCATCGAAGTGTTCGACGTCATGGACGTGGAGCCGGCCACCGGCTCTTCGGTCTGGAGCGGACTCACCGGCACGCGAGCGGCCCTCGAGCGCGACGGGCACATGATCGACCCGAAGGCGATGTCCTACTGCCCGATCGAATGGCTCGACGAGCGCGGCTATCTCGACGCCGAACGCGCGTCCCGGCACCCGCGGCCCACGAGCTTCTGAAAACGAGGCGGAATCATTTCATGTCTGGGAACTGGCCGTGAGCAGGAAGTCTGTGCTGTCGCGTGCGCGCGCCGTCGTCGAGCCCGAGCTACCCCTGCGGGCGTATTTTCTCTCCGTTGGAGGCGCGCTGCTCCTGCTGCTTCTGGCGGCCGACTGGGTGTTGCCCGCACCTTCGCCAAGCCGGCTCACGGACTCGCATTCCGCGTTGCCGCCGATCCGGATTCACTCAGATCGGAGGGGACCCGAAGCGGTCGTCATCGACACCAGCGGGTTCGGACAGCGTCCCGCGCCCGCCGAGCACGATATCGCGCAGGCGCAGTTGCCCGAAACAGAAGTCGGCGGCGCCGTTGTGCACGGCGATGACGGTAACCCGGCGGTCGTGGCGGCCGATCTGCGCGTTCGCGAAAGCCTGGCCCAGTTGCAGCCCGCCGTTCATGATCGAGCAGGACGGGGGAGCCCGCATGAGATCGCGGCGCGACGGCGCAGGCTAGCTCCGGCGCGGCCTCGAAAGTTGTGGCGATCTGCTCGGCATCCGGGCTTCCAGATCAGCCGGTACGCCTTCGTGCCGAACTAGACCATCGATCACGAAGAACACCACAGGATTGCGCGATGCCAAAGAAGCAGCTGTTTGCCCTCATCGTTTGTTCCGCGGCCCTCGCCGGCACCGGTGCTCTGGCCGGCGTCACGCAGGTCCCTGCCGACGCCGAACAGCAAAGCGCGACCGCGCAGGGCAACGTCGAGGAGGCAGCCATTCGCCGCGTGCTGGAGCAGTTCCACACCACGAAGGTCCCAATCGGACAGGCCATGGCGATTGCGGAGGGTCTGCACGATGGGTCGAGGACCGCAGACATCAGCTTCGAGATATCCGGTCCGCCGGTCTACCGCGTGCGCACGATCAAGAACGAGCGGGTCTTTGAGAATGTCATAGATGCGAACACCGGAAGGGTATCGCAAACGGAGATCGCGTCATCGCTCAAGGAACTCGATCGCGCGGACCTCGCCAACATCATCGCCCTGAAGTGGATCAAGCTGGAGTTGTCGGACGCGGTGCGGGTCGCGGAAAGCGCGGCGGACGGACAGGCGCTCGCTGGCGGGTTGGTGAAACAGGATGGCAAGCTCAACTTCGTGGTCGTCATCGCTACCAGCGATCGCCTGAAGGAAGTGATGCTCGAGCCGCCCAAGGTCGGACAGCGGTCAACTCAGCACTAGCCACGAACGTGACGGCGCGCCACTGAAGCACGATCTCGTGAGTTGCGCATTAACGCGCAATATATACACTACACCGTATAGTTTGTTTTAGCGAACGGTCATCGCGGCTTCCGCGACACCGGCTCGATCATCCCACACCGAGAGCAAGACCAGTCATGAATTTCCAGCCCCGATCACACCTGCCGGCCACCCAACGGCGGCTGCCATTCGATT
This sequence comes from Bradyrhizobium sp. P2_E8, assembly GCF_056403875.1. Taxonomy (NCBI): domain Bacteria; kingdom Pseudomonadati; phylum Pseudomonadota; class Alphaproteobacteria; order Hyphomicrobiales; family Nitrobacteraceae; genus Bradyrhizobium; species Bradyrhizobium sp. P2_E8. The sequence goes on along the minus strand of NZ_JBFUES010000254.1, from coordinate 5,001 downwards.
GCATAGCCCTGCTGTTGCAAGGCGGCGGCGCTCTCGGCGCCTACCAGGCGGGGGTGTACGAGGCGCTGGCGGAAGCTGGCATCCACCCCGATTGGGTTGCCGGCATTTCCATCGGCGCGATCAATGCCGCGATCATCGCGGGCAACCCGGCCGAGTCGCGTGTTGATCGGCTGCGCGATTTCTGGACGCGGGTAACTTCGACTGCACCTTGGGACTGGGCCGGAAACCTATTTCTCGATGCGCGCAACGAGAATGCGCGCAATATCCTCAACCAGATGAGCGCGGGCCTTGCCGCGGCATGCGGCGCAAACGGGTTCTTCTCCGCGCGCCCCCTCCTGCCATGGCTCCACGCCGGCGGCACGACCGAAGCAACCAGCTTCTACGACACCGGCGCGTTGAAGAGCACGCTGGAGCGCCTGATTGACTTCGATCGCATCAACGCGGGGATCACGCGGTTCAGTGCAGGAGCAGTCAACGTGAGAACGGGCAATTTCGTCTATTTCGACAACAGCACCCACACGATTCGCCCAGAGCACATCATGGCAAGCGGCGCGCTGCCACCGGGCTTTCCCGCCGTGGAGATCGAGGGCGAGCATTACTGGGACGGCGGCCTTGTCTCCAATACGCCGCTGCAATGGGTGATCGATGGGGGTGTGCCGCAGGACATGTTGGCGTTTCAGGTCGATCTCTGGAGCGCGAAGGGGCAGCTTCCGGGCAATCTGCCCGAGGTCGTCACGCGTCAGAAGGAAATTCAATATTCCAGTCGCACGCGCGCCAGCACCGACCAGTTCAAGCACGTGCAGCGCCTGCGACGTGCGCTCACGACGCTCCTGGACCGGATTCCCGAAGAACTCAGGGAGCACGAGGATGTGAAGCTCCTGAACACCGCGGTGTCACCCAACGTCTACAACATCGTTCACCTGATCTATCGGGCGCGCAACCACGAAGGCCACTCCAAGGACTACGAGTTCTCCCGCCTTTCGATGCAAGACCATTGGCGCGCCGGCTACCACGATGCGCTTCGCACCTTGCGTCATCCCGAGGTGCTCGCACGCCCGGTCACCCCGGATGGAGTTTCCACATTCGATCTGGAGCACGACGGCCGTGAATAGAGCGCTGATTTGATGCACGGAGAACCCCATGCGTGAGAACGATGTGCGTAAGCGCGCCTTTGCGATGCCGCTCACCAGCCCGGCCTATCCGCCAGGCCCCTATCGGTTTGTGGATCGCGAGTACCTGATCATCACCTATCGCACCGACCCGGCAAGGCTGCGCGCTGTGGTGCCCGAACCGCTGGAACTCGATGACCGCAACCCGCTCGTCAAGTATGAATTCATCCGCATGCCGGATTCAAATGGCTTCGGCGACTACACGGAAAGCGGCCAGGTCATTCCGGTCTCGTTCCGTGGCCACACGGGCGGCTACAACCACTGCATGTTCCTCAACGACGAAGGACCGATTGCCGGGGGACGCGAGCTCTGGGGCTTTCCGAAAAAGCTCGGCCAGCCGACATTGCGGACCGAGATCGACACCCTGATCGGTACGCTCGACTACGGGCCCTTGCGGGTGGCGACGGGCACGATGGGCTACAAGCACCGCGAAGCCGATCTTGGCCAGGTCAAGGCCGCGCTCGAGGAGCCGAATTTTCTGCTCAAGATCATCCCGCATGTCGATGGCAGCCCGCGCATCTGCGAGCTCGTTGAATATCGCCTCGAGCAGATCGCGTTGAAGGGCGCCTGGAYCGGACCCGCGGCTCTCTCCCTGACACCGCACGCCTTGGCGCCGGTCGCTGATCTGCCCGTTCTGGAGATCGTCTCGGCGATTCACATCCGTGCAGACCTCACGCTGGGACTGGGCAGAGTGGCCCATGACTATCTGCAAGAGCCAGCGCGACGTCCGTTCCGGGCTTCAGAACGAAGTCTGGTCACCTGATCGGAAATCCACAAAACCAACTCGCGCGTGAAGCGCGAGGCTTCGCCAGCTGGCGCAACACATGGAGCAAAGTGACTGAGATGGTTATTAAGGGCAAAACTGCGATCGTGACCGGCTCGACGAGCGGCATCGGCCTCGCATGTGCGCGTGCCTTCGCAGGTGCCGGCGCAAACATCGTGCTGAACGGAATGGGCGGGGCGGCCGATGTCGAGAAGGAGCGCTTGGCAATCGAAAGCGAGTTCGCCGTCAAGGCGATCTATTCGCCCGCGGACATGGCGAAGCCGAGCGAAATCGCCGGGCTGATCGCGCTGGGTGAAGCGACGTTCGGGGCTGTGGATATCCTCGTCAACAATGCCGGCGTCCAGCACGTCTCTCCAATCGAAGAGTTTCCGCTCGAGAAATGGGATGCGGTCATCGCCATCAATCTATCCGCCGCATTCCATGCAATCCGTGCGGCTGTGCCGGGCATGAAGAAGCGTGGCTGGGGCCGGATCATCACGACGGCTTCGGCGCATTCGCGTGTAGCTTCGCCGTTCAAGTCAGCCTACGTCGCAGCCAAGCACGGGATCGCCGGCCTGACCAAGACCGTCGCGCTGGAGCTTGCGCGTTCGAAGATCACCTGCAACTGCATCAGCCCCGGGTATGTTTGGACCCCGCTGGTCGAAAAGCAGATCCCGAACACGATGAATGCACGCAAGATGAGGAGAGATGAGGTCATCAGCGACGTGCTGCTCGCGGCCCAACCCACCAAGGAATTTGTCACTGTCGAACAGGTGGCTTCGCTCGCACTTTTTCTGTGCAGTGACGAGGCCGCGCAGATCACCGGCGCCAATCTCGCGATCGATGGCGGCTGGACGGCGGCGTAGGCTTGCGGCGGTCGACTCATGGCTGTCCGCGCAGTGAGGCGATCCGCGCGCAACACGGAAAGTGCACGACATGGCATCAGTCGCAATCGACGGTGACATCGACGAATCCAGCGGCCTCGCCGTCCAGCATATCGGCGTGCGCGGACGCACTCTTCAGCATGGAATGAGAAATTGCAGGCCACTTGATCTTGGCGGAGACCGGAAAATGTCAGTCGCTCTGCGCAAGTGCGAGCACGCGTTCAACGAGGACGTATTGCCGCCTCATGCCAAGGTGGCAGAGCCACTCGAGTTCTACGCTGCGCCCAAGTTGGATAACCCGTCCCGCAGTCTCAAGGACGCGATAGGCAAGACGGGGCCTGGCCCAGTTGCGGCCCGCCGTTCACGATCAAGCAGGGCGGAGGAGTCCGCATGAGATCGCGGCACGACGGCGCAAGCTCACACCGGCGCGCAGGACGCCGAACCGTCCAGAGTGAGTGCTCACGAACGGGGCGCAGGGGACCTCAAATGCGCCCTGACTACCGCGCGGTTGCTTCCGGGAATGGCGCAGGGACAGGCTGCGGCGCCGACAATTCCTGGCAATACATCCGATCGATCTTGTCCTGCATGAGCGCATAACAATCGCATGCAACGCGCTCGAGCCGCACCCGGTCGATCTCGATAAACCCGCGCCGGTCGGACGGGACGGCGCCGGCCGCACGCAGCTTGCTCATCGTCAGCGTCGCTGTCGTCCGCCGCACTCCAAGCAACTGCGCAAGCGCCTCCTGCGTCACCGGGAGGAGATCATTGGGAACGCGGTCGTGGAGCTGCAGAAGCCACCGCGCCATGCGGCCATCCACCAGATGCAGCGCGTTACAGGCCGCAACGTGCTGGAGCTGCAACAGCAACGCGCGGACGTGGACCTGCACGACATTCCTGATCGCCTCGCTTCGCGCATAGGCAGCCCGAAATTTGGCGGCGGAGATCTGCGATGCCGTGCCGGCCACGCGGGCAACCGCGGTCACGGATGAAAGCGACGGGCCGAGCGCGGAGAACGAGGCCAGAGCGCCTTCCCGTCCGATCAACGTGGTTGCAACCGTTTGCCCGTCCGGCATATCGAGCATGAAGGCGATTGCCCCGCTATGGGGAAAGTAAACCGGGTCGAGCTCATCGCCCGACCGCACCAGGACGGTATCGGGCTCGAACGAAACCTTCTGGAAGTGGGGCGTGAGCAAGCCGAGATCCGCCGGCGGCAACGCCGCCAGCAACCGATTGCCGACGCCAGCGCGGTGGACGGTCGCGATGCTTTCCGGTGCACGAGCCGTCATGAACAACGGTATCCACTTCTCTTGTTCACTGCGATTCCCCGAAATTCGAATTGGCGAACGCAAATATCCAAACAGAGCCCTTGGGGGAGATCAAGTACGGACTATTGCGGTCCCAGCCGGCATTCTTCCCGCGCAAACAGGATCTTGAACGCGTCGTACGGTTAACGGTCTTTTGCAACCGAAGGATTTCGAGGAGATGATCGATCAGCAGGGGTTGCGACAGCGCGCGGGAGTGGGCGATTGGCCCCATGCGGAGGCCCCGCGCCGCCAATAGAGGCATGGCCGACGTCAAACGTACACCCCTATCCCGCGGCCGCCACCTTCGCCGGGGCGACATTGACGGCGAGCTTGCCGTAGCGGTCGGTGAAGGCCTGGGTGTCGATCTCCTCGAGCTTGATTTCGCCGCTCATGACGCCCCTCTTCCACGCCGCCTGCGCCGGATCGTTCTGGAACTCCGGCATCACCTCGCGGCCGAACAATTCGAGCGATTCGCAGATGTGCTCGTGGCTGTTCTTGCCGGCCTGGTTGAGCAGGATGACCTGGTCGATATGCGAGCTCTGGAAGCGCTTGAGCTTCCTGCGGATCGTCTCGGGCGAGCCGATCAGGCCGCCGCGTAGCGCGGCCTCCTGGGCCTCCGGATTGTCGCGCTTCCACTTGTTGTACTCGTCCCACATGTTGACGGTGTAGGGCGCCGGACGCTGGCGGTTCTGCGCGGCGCCGTAGAAGCGCAGCGCGAACTGGAAGAAGGTGGCGCCGTCGGCGCGGGCGCGGGCCTCTTCATCCGTCTTCGCGCACATGAAGAACGACACCAGCGCCATGTTCGGGTTGATCTCGTAGTCGGCAAGCTTGTGCAGCCGCTTGGTCATGGCGTTGTAATAGGCGTGCACCCAGGCATGGGC
>NZ_JBFUES010000253.1:0-8241 GCF_056403875.1 Bradyrhizobium sp. P2_E8 | reverse complement strand
GGCCATGGCCGGCATCCTTCTCCCGGCCGTTCCGACTTTCAGTGATCACCGACGCGATCCGGAAGTCCTTCCTCATGCTGTTGAGCGACCTAGGCTTTATTACGAGCCAGTACATCGACCGCTACCTGATCACACTGTTCCTGGGTCTGAAAGTCGCCGGCGTCTACTTCCTTTTCTGGACGGTCGGAAGTTCCGCAACCACCTTCCTGTCTCTGGTTCTTCAACAAAAGCAGCGCCCATCGCTAATCAGCGCATATCGGACTAGCGGCCCCTCGGCGCACCGTCAGCTGGCCTGGCGCTTCCTGCAGAGAACCGCACTCGCGAATGTTGCGCTCAGCACGGCGGTCGGATTTACTTTTCAGGTCCTTCTGCCATGGATCGCTCAGCCCGCGCTCGTCGCCCAGTGGTCGGCATTCTGGCTGATCGTCGCTGGACTGGCCGTTCGTTATATGGCCGATTTCGGCGCCTTGGTCCTGTTTACAGCGCATCTTGACCGTCTGACGACGGTCACGAACCTGACCTCGGTAGGCGTTCTGGTGATAGCACAATTGGCGCTGTTGCCGTTTGCCGGACTCCATGGCGCCGGTGCGGCAATCCTGTTGACGTCACTCATCATGGCACTTTGGCGCTACTGGCTGCTGTTCGGCTTCCCGATCTCGAACGCCTATTCTCGCCGAGTGGGTGCCTAATGGCAGATTCAGAGCGATCTCAGGAATGTTCGGCAATTAGTCGCGGCTGAGACCATCAACGTAATGCGTCCGCCTGAATACACAATCTACCTCGAGAAGCGACGCGGAATCCCGGGAGTAGTAGGTCACCGGGCGTAACTGGCTCAGCGTAAAGCCCGCCTCTCGCATGAAGCGGAGTGCCTCATCGAACTTCCAGGTATCCTCATAAAGATGGATCAAAGGCAATTCGAGTTGAACGCCAAGCAGGCGATGAAGCGAGTTTGCACCTCCACGCAGGACGCTCTGCTCAAATCCCTGCGTATCAACCTTCAGGAAAACACGCTCGCCGACGAACTCCTCAAATATCGAATCGAGCGTGGCGATCTGGACCTTGTCGATGCGAACCACTTGGGATTCGTAGATGCTGCTCCGACCGATCTCTGTCTGGTTGACGATCGAGCTCATGGCCGTGTTCTTGCTCACATTGATCTGGATGATGCCGTTGACATCGCCCAGCGCCAAATTTCGGCACTCCCATTTCTGATCGGCCTCGCACCTCTTCTCTAGTCTCTTGAACACATCAACCACAGGCTCAAAGGAGACGATCCTCCCCGTATAACCTTCCGATTTGAGATCGTGTACGAACTGGCCCTCGTTCGCTCCGACGTCCAGAACAAGGTTTACGGAACGGGATCGGAGGAACTCCGCCAGATTCGGATGATGACGGCGAATTTCGTATCCTGCTGACCTCACGAACGATTTCAGTCGGTCTTTCACCACCATGTCTATGCTCCTGTCAGTTTCAGTCCAGCTCGGTTTTCCCGGTTATATCGCGCGCGGGTGGGACAGACGGCTCACCGCCTGCCGAATTGGCTTCGACGCCATCTCAGGAGCGGTGACACGATTGCTCTCCCTACTCGGGTCCGCCGCAGGCCGACCTTCACCAGGTCCAAGGCCGGCGATGGAAGTGGCGGCATCAGATCATCGCGCGTGAAGAACATTCCATCGCCCCGATCAACGTCACATTCAGCGGCCTCCCTCACGCGATCTCGCCAGGAGGCCAGCTCATGCAGGGGCATTGGACCTTTTTCCGTCCAGTCAGGCTGCAAGCCCTTCGCAAGCGCTCGGTTCGCCTCGTGCTTAAACAGCCCCGGCTGCTGTTGACGTATCGCCAGTCGCTTGGATATCTGCGTCGGCGAGCGATATGGGAAATGCTTCAAACGTATCCGCGACGGAGATGTCCGTCCGCGATTATGTGGCCAGATCAGTCCGCCCCAACGGAGATCGCCTTGATGGCGAACGAATCGCGGTTCGCTCCAGTTGTTCTGATAGTACCTGAGCCGCTCTTGCACGGGGCGGGAGAGCCATTCAGCCGGGTTCTCTTCGTAGTTCTTCAAATCGGCGTCCGTGAAATAGAAATTCATTGTCGCCGAAAGAACGAAGCCATAGCTTCGGGGCACGTTCCCAAGGAACTGCGCCGGATCATCGATAAAGAACTCGTCAGAATCGAGCCTGCACCACCAGTCCCCCGGCGACGCTACGTGCCGTCGCGTTTCAAATATTTCCCCACGGAGCTCATCGGCGAACGTCCGATCGTCGTGGCCAACAAGCTCGATCTTGGGATAGCAATTCGCGAGTTCTTGAAGCGTCTCCCAGGTTCCATCGACGCTTCCATTGTCAAAAACGAAGATCCGATCGCTCCATTCGAGAGCCGCTTTCAACGTCTCGCCGACAATGTCGTTCTCGTCTCGAACGCAACAAATGCTGAATATCTTCATGTCGAGGATTACCCTTGGTACCGGCGACGGCTACCGACGCGTCACATGGCACTCTCATGGCACTATTCTATTCACCCCTTCAGTGGAGGCATTCTGGGTGATCGTGCGCCAATCCCGGCGCCGTTTTCCTCGTAGTCGGCCCATCCGACAGGATGAAGCCCCCTCACCCCATCCCCTCTTTGAACGGCCATCAGCAAGTTCTTGATCGGATCGTGATCCTCAACGGCGGTGACCGGGTTTGACGCCGGATACATAGTGCTCTTAGCGAGCTCGGGACCGAAGATGCCACCTAAGCCAAGCAGAATTCCGCCAGCGACTGCCAAAGCGACAAGCTGCGAGGCTTGCGGAAACATCGGCTCTTTTGGCGTTATCGCCTTCTGCACCACTCTAAGACTGGAGAGCTGGCTCTTCTTGGCCACTTCGGAGCTTATCTGCTCTTCGAGAATACGAGTTGCATACTGTGCGGCGGCCGACGACGCGGTTGTGAGAACTCGTTTCAATCTCCCGTATTCTGCTTCCTTTGCGGAAAGCGACGCCAGCTCCTTGTTTACCTTCTCGAGCTCGGTACCGAGCTGATTCAGGAGCTCCATCTGCCCATTGAGTTCGGCATTCAGCTTCATCAGCGTTGCCATGTTGTCCTGGTAAACCTTGATCAGAAGCAACGGCGGCTGCTCCTCAAACTGCTCCGGCGGCTTTGCGACCGGGTCAAGACCCTTACGGCCATCCTGCCCTCCGAGCGTGGTTACCATCCGACTGACGGCCTTGTTCTGCGCAACGGGCCGCAATACGGCTAATTGATCGGCGACCGACAGCTTCTGCCCCTTCTTGTCCTCAATCGCTCCTCGCGTCGTGGCGATCAGTGCAGACAGATCACTGGCACGCTTGAGAAGCAGCTGCCGCTGGTCGTCGACGGCATAGATCGAGGCCTCGACGGAGAAGCGCTTCAGTTCTGCAGCTGCTATCTCGGCATCCTCCTCCAGCCGCTTCGTTTGCTGCTGGAAGAACTCCTGTGCACMTGGCATTTGCACGTCGAGGCTTTGCACGGTGACCAACGCGTTCGCGAGCTCGTTCAGATAGCTCGCGGCGACCACCGGATCCCTGTGACGGAATGTTATCCTCAATAGATCGGAGCGCCCCTCCTGTTTCGCGTTCACGCGGTCTCGCAAGCTGAGAATGCCCGCTTGGTTGCGCTCGATGTCCTCTTCCGTCTCGTCAACCGGCTTCGCCTGCGCCTTCGGTTCTGCAGTCTCTTTGGCGAACACGTCTCGAAGATCAATCTCCCTTCCCCAGGCCATAACTCTGGCCAGAAGCGTCGGGTTTGAGTCGGACGATAGTCTCTCGTAACCGACATTCTTCGCCGCCTCCAGGATGACCAGATCGATCTTGGCGATGCGCGACAGTGATTCCATTCGGCTTTGGAGGTCAACGCCCTCCCCGAACGGCGTTGCCGCCGTGTTACTCGAAGATCGTTCCTTGATCCCCTGCCCGGCGCGAAGCAAGACGTATGCTTCGTAGCGGTCTCCAACCGCAGCGTAGTAAAGAAAGGCCGCGCCGGACGTCAGCAATAGGCATAGATATATGACCCATTGCCGACGCCATAACAGACCGAACGCGCTGGCTAATACACTGCTGGTGCCACGTTCCACTGTCGACTCCAATTCTTCTGACAGCTTAAGGTCCACCGAAGCGTTCGGACGGGTATTGACGATCGTCAACTCAGACTTGGCAATTCCCGACATGTTGATCCGACAGGTCGGTCCCGGATAGGGCGCTCCCGTTCGGAGGGGCGACGCGGAACCGAAAGGTTAGAAGCGCGGAGTACGCCTGCTGTGAACGATCTAGCTCTGGAAAGAGAGGGTACACCGCACCTCGCTTCCGGTTCGACGACCATGCAGGGTCGCTTCTTCGTGGTGACCTGCTTTGGCCTCGTGTTCCTGAACTGCCTGACCTTTCTCTATCATCTCACCGGCTCGACGGTATTCAACGTCCTGAGCAATTCGACAAGCCTGCTTCTGATCCTGTGGTCTGCGCGCCACGTGCTGATCGCGAACGAGAGAAGCTATTTTTACAATGTCCTGTTGACGCTCGCTTGCATCTTCACAAGCGCGAGCTACCTGGTGAACTTTGGCGCTTTCGAGCTTTCCGATGGGTTGAAGCTGGTCTCGATCTACTCATTCTACGTAGCTGGCCGCGGTATGACCGAGCCGGTGCAGCCGCCCGAAAAGCGTTGCATCTATGTGCTCGCGGCATTGCCGCTCCTGTTCAAGGTGATCGGCCACACTCAAGTTTACACCGGTATCGAATATCCTGACGTGTTCTCCTACTTTCCGAACACAAACACGGCGGCGCTGTACTTCTCGGCCCTGTTCTTTGCCTTGTCTCCCTGGTTCGGAAACAAGGTGCTGGTCGCACAGTTCATAAACGCTGCCATCATGAACCGGGTTGGCCCCGCCCTGGCAACCATCGTCTCGATCGGCCTCTGGTCCTTCTTTCCCTTGCGACCACAGGTCTTCGTCGCGCTCATCTTGTTGGCGTGCGCCAGCGTTGCAGCCTACGCCGTCGGCACGTTGGATCGACTGACAACCGGGTTGAACGCAATCGCGCTGATCTGGAGCCTCGATCCGAGCACCGTCGCTCGAATGTCGACAAAACAGTTGATCGACTTGACCGGAACGACGGACATGTCTGCGTTCTTCCGCGTCACACACTGGACGAACATCTGGCAGATCTATTCGTCGCTCGGAATCGGCGGGATACTGTTCGGATATGGCGCAGGTCAGACCGGCGTCCTTACCGTCCTGCCGCTTCCGCCGCACAACGACTACCTGCGCGTATTGGCAGAGCATGGCCTCCTGAATTTCCTAATCTTCATCGTCTTCGTCTTCAGCATCGTATTTTCGCTGAAGGATCGGGCGGCGAAGACCATGTACACGGTGCTTCTCATCTACTTCCTATCCGAAAACCTGATCGACAATTTCACGTCGATGACGCTGTTCTTCTCCTATGCGGGCCGGTTTACGTCGCCGAAATGGCTCGCACGCAGCCCGTCTAGCGCATGAGCAAGGAAGTGTAGTTGATGGACTTCTCAATGTCCGATCTCATCAAACAGAATACCCCCGGAAACAGCGAAGGCTTTCCGGCAGGCGTGCCCCCAAGCTACAATTGGTACCAAGGATGGAATGATGGTGGGCTTTGGTCGCCGCCCGCGGATTTCACCGCGGTCGAAGGCTGGGGACAAGTCTATCCGAAGGTGGGTTCACCGCCGTATTCAAATCCGGACGCGGCCGTCGAGGTCGCCAACGCCAAGACCTATGTTCGCATCAAGCACGCTGGCGAGTGGACGTTGGTCCAGGACCAATCAAGAACGCAGTTGACTGGGGGACATTTCGTCCCGGACTTCGTTGGCAATGTTGCCATTCCGATGAAAGCCACCCCCGTGGCCGGCACGACGATCGCCTTTGGCGCGCCTCCGGCCGGCTACAACAATCATTTTTGGTACAAGGCGCGCGGAACCTACCCGGCTGGCGCCGTCGATGCCGTCTATGTCCAGATGGAGATGAGGGTTACCGATCCGAACCTGCATCTCGTGGCCATGGTCGGCGCCGACTGGTGGCGCGACGCGCGAGCGCCCTATCTCGAAGACCACAGCAACAATCCAGGCGTCGGTGGCAGCAACTGGATCGAACTTTCGACCCAGTGGAAGACGATCGGTTTCTATTCCATGAGCGCTGATGGCTTTCGCGCGAGCCCAGCTCCGCCGCTGCGCGACTTGGTGAGAGAGGTGCCGTCCACGCGCCCTCCAACACCCACGCGGAGCGGCGAGAATTCCATCCAAAACGAACCGGGTGAACCTGCCGCCACCTCCAGAGAGCAAAAACACATCACCACGAACGGAACCGAGCGATCCTCTCCGGCGGAAGAGACCTGGCAGCAGTCTATCAACTCCAATTCACGCACCATACCCGCCGATCCAACCACAACAGTCCATGCGTTGTCGGACGATTGTCTTTTGGCTTTCGCCCTGACCCTCGGAGCACTGGCCAAAGTCCGCTGGAGCAACCTGCCAAGTCGCAAACGAATAAGCCGAGCGTGACAGCATGACGGCCAAATCGTGGAAAGTGCCCGCTCTTCGTGTCGCGTCCGAGGAGATGCTGCATCTGGATCTGCTCCGATTCATCGCCTCCATCGGGATCGTTGTTCGACATTCGTTTGAGTTCTTCTTTCCGGCGGCCACTCGGTCGGCCCTGCCGAGCGGTCTCGCCCTGTTCGTCGACCTCTTCTTCGTAATCTCGGGATTTGTGATCGCCCATGTCTACCAGGGAAAAGTCGGCACTGTTTCCGACTACGGGACATTTCTCCAACGACGTGTCGGTCGCCTCATGCCGCTGCACTGGCTGACGCTGGCGGCTTCTATCATTGTCTGGTCCGTATTCGTCGCACTCGGCAAGGCGGGAAATCATCAACCATCCTTTGAAGCAACATGCATCGCGGAAACCGCCCTTCTCCTCAATGCGATGTTGACCTGCGGCAACGGAATTTCGTTCAGCAGTGTATCTTGGTCGATTGGCGCGGAAATGGTGATGTATCTGATGTTTCCGCTTTTCGCCTGGGCAGCGGTCAGATCAAGGCTTGGGCTTCTGGCGGCGTCCTTCCTTGTTCTTGTCACCATGATCGCCGTCGATCTCACTCACAATTCCGTCGACCGCTCGTGGGTCGACGTGTGGCCGCSCTTCAGGGCGCTTCCTTCCTTCATGATTGGTATTTGCCTGTTTTGCTTTCGGCACAAAATTCAGATCATTCCTGCGCCGGGGCGAGCTTTGCTATTGTCAATGGCGCTATTGCTGATCTCGATGATCACCTATACCCATCATCTCATCTCGCTGGGGCTCGTCTATGTCGTCGCGATCACCGCGATGGCGGCCGATCAGAGAACTGCACCACCCTTTGTGAAGCGCCTAGCTCCCTTAGGCCAACTCACCTATTCAATCTATATGTGGCATTCCCTAGTGATTCTGATTGTCATGAATGCAATCGCCGACAAGCTCTTTCACGCGTCGCTCGGCCTGATGGTCCCGTTCTGCATAGTTTCCTGGTTGATCATATTCGCTATCTCCTATTTCTCCTACTTTGTGATTGAAACGCCGGCTCGGCGCTATATCGACGGTCTCGGGCGAGCGAATAAGCGTAGCGTCGTAGACGTCGTTGTATCCGAGAACGAAGGGTTACGACGTCAAACAGGCTAACCGTAGCAACACGCGGCTGATCGGCCCCAAATCGCAGATCCATTCTTGACGATCGTCAAGTCGGCCGCGCGCCCGGTGCCTACGATATGAGAAGACGTTTAACTGGTTATGGGTCGGTCCATGTCTGACACTTGCCATTTTGTCCCGTCCTGCTCGCCGCCCGCTGCTATTGCGCGTAACGTCCTCGAGCGATCTGCCTCGGGTTGGCTCCTGTCGCTCGGCCTCATTGGAATTCTGGCCGTCTCCACGGAGAGTGCCGATGCGGCGAGCGGGAGACCGGACGCCGTCACCTCTGTGAGTCTCGCTTCGAGCGTCATCGCGCAAAACAGCGTTGGGTATAGCCAGGCATATCCTGCCGGCGCCCCCAAGACATCCTCCTGGTGCAACGGCGCCTCCAAGCCCGAGAACGGCGAACCTCCCGCCGACTTCACTGCCGTCACAGGAATGGCATCGGTATTTCCAAAATTCGGGGCGAACACACCGAACAAGGACGGCAAGATCCTCGTCGCCAACGGAAAGACATATGTACGCCTTCGCAGCACGAAGGAATGG